>JAFNFZ010000353.1 GCA_017885485.1 Chloroflexota bacterium | reverse complement strand
GTGCCTTCTAGAACTTCAGGCTGTCCCACGGGGTAACATTCCGCCGTTTTGTGGGGTGTGAGCGGGGCAGTAGGTCAGTAGATCAAAGCGAAGGTCCTTGAGAAGCTTCTGCCTATTGTACGAAATGGTGGTTCACTCTGGACTCAAACCGCATTCCAATAGGAGGACGCAAGGTCTCCCCACGGGTTACAGTTCTATTTACCTTCAGAATTCTGGGCTGGGCTCACAATGGTCGGCCATTCTGGACAATATGTAAAACTGCACCCGCCGTACATGACCATCTCGCCATTGGGCTCTCAAGACTGCCGGCGGACTCTTCCTCAGGCAAGTTGAGGTGTCGAAGACGCAGTCTGTACCTCCTGCAGACACAAGACGCCGACACCATAGCTTCTGATGGGGCCGTCTGGAGTTCGAATCATCTTGCGATACACGGTTCTTAGGACCGCTGATTCCTGTCCTCTAACCGCAAACCCCTCATACCGCTCACGCTTTCACCGTCAGACTTGAGCAGGGCTGGAATCTCCCCCGCCGTTCTGGTATAGTCTCAACATGTATCCAATAGCATGTTTCATGTTGCACTATCCCGAGCCATGTCGACCGCGGCGTCAAGACATCAGCACATGATCCAGGGGTGAGCCGCAAATAGGGGGAATATGTCTGAGTGGACACTCTTGACTAACCATGGGATCGTGCTGAGCTTCCTAGCCAGGAACCCCCACATCACAGCGCTGGAGGTGGCCCAGGCCATAGGCATCCAGGAGAGGGCCACCCGCCGGATAATCGCTGACCTTGAGGCTGCTGGGTACATAACGAAGAAAAGGGAAGGCAGGGGGAACAGATACTCTGTTGATCCCGATCTGCCGTTGCGCCACCAGACGCATCAGCACGTTGCTGTCGGCAATTTACTAGAGACACTGGGTTGGGACAGATCCAAACGGGCCCGATCCTCAGGATTAGACTTGAAGGGCTCAAGTGACAACCTCATCGATGAAGTACATTCCGTGTAGTAGAGGAGGGAGCGCCAATGGATTTTGCACTTAGCAAAGAGCAGGAGATGCTCAGAAAGGCGGTCAGACAGTTCGCGGAGACAAAGGTAGCCCCGAAGACTCTGGAACTCGATGAGAAGGGAGAGTTCCCTTTCGACTTTGTGAAGCAGATGGGGCAGATGGGTCTGATCGGCGTGATAAACTCCAGTCAGTATGGCGGCTCAGGCATGGGGAACCTGGCCAGGATGATCATTATCGAGGAAATGGCGCGCATCTCTCCCAGCCTGGGTTTCTTCTTCCAGGCGGGCAACCTGCTCATGTACGCGCTGGAGAATTTTGGCGACGAGGACCAGAAGAAGAAGTATATCCCGGACCTCTGCAAAGGCAGCAAGGTGAGCGCCTTCGCCGTCACCGAGCAGACCGGGGGGTCTGACCCGGCGGCCATGGCAACGACTGCCAGCCGCAACAGCGATGGTTACATCGTGAACGGCAGAAAGTCCTACATCACCAATGCAGGTGTGGCCGATGTGCTTGGTCTTTTGGCCAAGACCGGTGACAGTTTCAGCGCCTTCTTTGTGGAAAAGGGGACTCCAGGGTTCGAGGTTACAAGAAGAGAACCGCGCCCCGGGCTTCGCTGCATTCCGGTGAATGAGTTGGCCCTTACCAACTGCTGGATACCCAAGGGGAACCTCATTGGACAGGAAGGTCGTGGTATGGCTGCAGCCCTGCCAACGATATCGGCCATAGGGAGGACGGGGGCAGCCGGAGTGGCTCTGGGGGCATCCCAGGGAGCCTACACAGGCGCCCTNNTACAGTTTATGCTGGTGGACATGAACACCGAGATTGAGGCTGCCAGATGGATCTGCTATCGTCCCGTCGTGCTTCTGGACCAGGGGGGAAACCCACGAGATCTGGGTGCCGAGATAGCCAGGGCCAAACTTTTCGCCGTTGACGTAGCTATTCGCGTTGCGCTCAAAGCACAACAGGCGATGGGTGCCTATGGGCAGTCACCAGAGTATCGCGTCGAGACGTATCTCAGAGACGTGCTGGAGCTGCTGACCGCCGGGGGCACTCAGGAAATCATGAAGGTGGTCATCGGGCGGACTATCATTGCCTAGGAAAGCACAGCTGCGCCAGGGACGAAGCCATGGACATAGTAGTCTGCATCAAGCAAGTACCGGACCCTGATTACTTCTCCCAGATTGTGCTTGACCCGGTAACGAAGGCTATCCGAAGAGAGGGCATACCCCTGATCATGAACCCGGTCGACCGCAATGCCATAGAGGCAGCACTTCAACTCCAGGAGCGATTCTCGGGCAAGGTGACAGTGCTGACCATGGGCCCGCCCCAATCCAGAGAAGCTCTGGAGGAGGGACTGGCCATGGGGGCTGAAGAGGCTGTTCTTCTCTGCGACAGAGCCTTCGCCGGAGCCGATGCCTTTGCCACAGCCTACACGCTGGCCGCCGCCATCAAGGAGTTCTGTCCCTTCAACCTTGTCCTTTGCGGTAGCGAGACAGTAGATTCGGGAACGAAGATGGTCGGACCAATGCTGGCCGAATTCTTGGACATACCCTATGCCACCAATGTGAGAGCCATGAACTTTGTTACGGAAGGAATCTGTCTGGCAGAGACCGCTATTGAGAACGGGTGTATGAAGGTAGAACTTGGGCTGCCCGCTCTCATCACCGTCAACAAAGCCATCAATGAGCCAAGGATACCCACTGTACTGGGCATAATGCAGGTGGCGAGCAAGAAGCTCTTAATGTACGGGGCCAATGGTCTTGGCGTACCACCAGAGAAGCTGGGGCTCGCTGGTTCTCCCACGCGGGTGGCCAGTCTATTCGACTTCAAACAGAAGCGTCGCCTTGAGACCCTGCGGGGTGACCCGCAACACGTCGCCAGCAAAGCGGTTGCCAAGCTGCGGGAATGGCATGCCGTCTGAACGCAGAGGGGGCCAAGAATGGTGAGGCCAGATATGAGCCGCCACAAAGAGATTTGGGTATACGCGGAGCAGACAGCAGGACATCTGGCTAGAGTAGGTCTTGAACTCTTGGGGAAAGCGTCGGAGTTGTCCGACAAGCTGGGAGCAGGGCTTGCTTGTGTCCTCGTTGGATATCGGGGAGAGAAGTTGGCCTCGGAGCTTCTGTCGTACGGCGTAGAGAAGGTCTACTTCGTGGATGACCCAAAGTTGGAGCATTATCAGAACCAAGCCTACGCCGGGGTGGTCGCTGATTTGGTCGAGGAACATAGGCCTGAAATATTCCTGTTCGGCGCCACTGAGATGGGGGAGGATCTGGCGCCGTGCATAGCCGCCAAGGTTGGCACCGGACTCACGGCGCATTGCGTAGATCTGAGGATTGAAGATTGCGATGGCGCGCTTATCCTGCATCAGACCGTCCCAGGATGGGGTGGGGGCAAGAGGGTTGACATCATCTGCCCCCGTAAGAGACCGCAGATGGCGACTGTCAAGCCTGGAGTCTTCACGGTACCACGCCACAAGAGGAACGCAGGAGGCAAGATCCTGAGAGTGACCCCGCAGCTCCACGAGAAGCACTTCAGGGCCAGGACTGTAGAGGTACAGAAGGGACAAGCCTGTGAACGCCCCGTCGAAGAAGCTGAGGTCGTGGTTGCCGCAGGCTGGGGAGTCAATTCCCTGGGTAGCCTCGACCTGGTGCGCGAACTCTCCGATTTGCTTCGTGGGGCGGTGGCCGGGACTAGGCCCCTCCTGGACAAGGGTTTGATCACTCAGGATCGCATGATAGGCCAGAGTGGGAAGGTGGTTGGCCCCAACCTGTTCATCAGCCTGGGGGCTTCTGGGGCCATGCATTTCTCCACGGGATTCGAAAGGGCCAAGTTCGTCCTGGCCGTGGACCAGAATCCTCAGGCGCCTATCTTCCAGGTCGCCGATGTCGGCATCATTGGTGATCTCCGTGAGGTTCTCCCCTGTCTGATAGAGGAGTTTAGGAAGCTGAAGAAAGCCATGTAGAGGGATCTAATCTGGGAGCCCAAGCTGAGTTCACGATGACCAGCGGGGAATGTCTGTACGTCTTGTCTTCCAATGGTTCTCCTCTGCATTTGCCATCACATCGACTACCGACGAACTCGAGAGATGCTGGAACACCCGGGTGTCTTGAAGTCGTGTCGGATGACTCCGTTGGTTTCGGATCTCTTGCTCACCTAGACACTGATCAAAGGAGGAAACGATGGATTTCGCCTTGACCGAAGAGCAACAGATGTTCCAGGTAATGGTGAGAGACTTTGCCGCCAAGGAACTGGAACCACTGGCGGCCCAGGTTGACGAAGAAGAGAAGTTCCCAGCCGAGACCGTACGGAAGATGGCTGAGCTCGGCCTGATGGGCGTGGCCATCCCGGAGGAGTATGGTGGTAGCGGCGGAGATGCCATCCATGTGGCTATCGCCACGGAAGAGGTGGCCCGCGCCTGCGGCGGAACCAGTGCCATCTATCTGGCCTCCGTGTCACTGGCCTGCTATCCCATATTCAAGTTCGGCAACGAAGAACAGAAGCATCGTTTTGTTGTCCCGTTGGCCAGGGGTGAGAAACTGGCTTGCTTTGCTCTGACTGAGCCGAGTGCCGGCAGTGATGCCTTTGCCCTGCAGACCACTGCGGCCAAGCGTGGAGATCACTATGTCGTCGATGGCACCAAGGTCTTCATAACCAACGGTGCTGAAGCCGATATTGCCGTCGTCTTCGCTACTGCAGACAAGTCTCTGCGTCACAGGGGAATCGTGGCCCTGGTNNATCTTCGAAGGCTGCAAAGTGCCTGCTGACAATCGCCTCGGCAAGGAGGGTGAGGGCTTCAAGGTGGCCATGGGGGCCATCGACTCCAGTCGCATCAGCGTGGCCGCACAGGCCGTGGGCATTGCCCGTGCTGCCCTTGAGGCAGCTTTGAGCTATACTCAGAGCCGTCAGCAGTTCGGACAGGCGCTCTCCAGCTTTCAGGCCGTGCAATGGATGCTGGCCGATATGGCCACTGAAATTGACGCTGCACGCCTGCTGACGTACCGGGCAGCGTATCTGAAGAACCAGGGCCTTTCTTATGTCAAGGAATCCGCCATGGCCAAGCTGTTTGCGGCAGAAACGGCCATGAAGGTCACCAACAAGGCAGTCCAGCTTCACGGGGGATACGGCTATGTCAAAGACTATCCCGTGGAGCGGTTCTTTCGGGATGCGAAGATAACCGAGATATACGAGGGAACGTCGGAGATGCAGCGACAGACCATTGCCAGGCAGCTTCTGACCTAGAGGCAGGAAG
>JAFNFZ010000352.1 GCA_017885485.1 Chloroflexota bacterium | reverse complement strand
CAAAGCAGAAAGGAAACTGCTGCAGGATGAGGGCTCGGCAGCAGGACTCGAGGGGCGCCAGCCAACTGGGAAGCCGCCACGAAAGAAGAGGGTTGGCACGGGTCAGATGAGCGGACGGAGTCCCACGGCTTCTTGACAGGACTTCAATCGAGGCAAACAGGGCTCATCGCCCATTGGAACAGATCAGGCAATGCCCGGGCATTGCGCCCTGCTCCAGCAGTGTATCAAACTCCTCACCAAGTCTCTCACTGAGTTTCCCAACCTCGTCCTGGAGTCTGAGAGTCTCGGCTCNNTCTGTCACCGGGCTCACGACACGCTCTCTTGTCAGTTCAGCCGTGCGATCCATTCGGAGCATGTCCTTGGTTTTGGCGCTGGCATTCAGAATAACCGCGTGGCCATATCGTAGCAAAGGCACCGGTCTCTTGCCAAGCAGCACCCGCGGCGTTGTGTATGAATATTCTGCAGGTCCGCAGGGATACATGTCACAGAATCCCGAGCAGGCCAGTCTCTCGTAAACGGTGCGGGCAAACCCGTCGTCCAGCGAGAACTCAATTTCATCGGGGGAATGCGCCCAGGCGACTATCAGTTGGAACAGGCTCTGTGCATCCGCACATACCTGATTCCAAAGGGTGAAGGAGGCTTGAACATACTGCACAGCCAACGACTCCCAGTCATCCCACAACTCTCCGGCGGCCGAACCGCAGAGGTGTTGACGGAGACATTCGTAGTGCATTCTGGCATTTGGAGAGTCCTCGCATGCCCTCCCCCGTGCGCAAGATATGCCTATCCAGGGGATTGCCGCATCGGATGACCAACCAGGGATCCTCAAGTATCGCGCTCGTATGTGACAGAAGAATGCTTCTTCGCTATTCACCGTCGGCTCCACGGAGTGTGGCGTAGCCAAATGAGAGCCATTGCTATTCACAGAGTGTGCCCTGAGGCAATCATGATATAGCTCTTCGGCTGGTACGAACATGGCCGGCAGCGGTGCCAGCCGCCTAGAACAACCACCTAGAAGAGCCAGAAGGTCACTCACATGAGCGCCGTTGCCTCTAACGTCGGTTGGCACTGGAATAGTGGCAACTTGACTTCGAAGCACATTCCTGGCCGCGGTGTATTCCTTCCTGCAGCGTCTGACGAACGCCCGGGTCCGACGGGGGAAACTTGTCTCCTGCATATCAGCCAGGACCTCGAGATCGGAGAGACTGTCCAAACGGCTGAATATGAACTTGAGTTCCTGAGCACTCGGCTCAGTCTGTCTTCCCACTCGGCTACCTGCCATGCTACGCTCCTGTCTGCAGACCGATCGGCTCGATGCGCATCCTGTTCATCCGGCCGCAACGCACGCTTCCGGACCACATCGCGGCTTCACAGGTCTGGAACCCTCGGGTTCAGGTCTTGTCATCGTGGGCTGACCCTGAAACGAGAAGCCTGTTTGTCTGAACAGACTCAAGCAGGCATCCACCACACTGTTGTCAAAGAGAGTGCCCTTGTGTGCCGTGATCTCCATCAGGGCCTTGTCTACGCCGAGTGCCGGGCGGTAGGGCCTGTGGGAACACATAGCCTCGACGACATCCGCCACACCCAGAATCCGTGCTTCCAGCAGGATATCCTCGCCTCCGAGGCCTGAAGGGTAGCCGGAGCCATCCATTCTTTCGTGGTGCTGGAGCACAGCATCAGCGATCGGTGCTGCAAAATCGATCTGCTTCAGCATTTCGTAGCCTACTCTGGGGTGGGTCCTGACTATGGCCAACTCTATTTCATTCAACCTGCCTGGCTTTCCCAGTATTTCGATGGGGACAACAATCTTGCCGATATCATGCAGCAGTCCGGCCATGCGCATCCTCCAGACCTGATCGTCTGAGAAATGCAACTCCTCTGCCATGGCGCCAGCAAGCTGGGCCACGCGTTGCTGATGGCCGGCGGTGTGGCAGTCTCTCATCTCCACCATGAGTGTTATCATCTGGATGGCTTCCTCAAACATCTTCTGGAGCTTGTGGCATGCCTGTTCCACCTGCCGTGGGCTCTCCTTTCCCTTGGCGGTGCGATGCAGAATATCTATTCTCGAATCCTTGTTCATACACATCCTCCGCAGCGAAGGGGTTCCATGCGTCCTACCGGTAACAGGTTTATGCATCAGCCAGAAGACCTCGCTGTTTGCTTCCCCCCACCATCCGCGGTTCGGCCGCTACGCGGGGATTCAGCACACAGCCTGGAACTAGTCTAGATCAAGGGTGTTACATTTGTGTCACGCCACCAAAGACCGATATCTCATTTATGTCACTCTGGATGCAGTCTCTTGGACACTCTGGTCTCGATGGTCAGTGCAGAGAAGGCTGGGGAATGCAGGTTGCCCGTGCTAACATAAGTATGAAGAAGTCTCATCAACCCAGGATTCTATGAAGCAAGGGGGGAACATGAGCAGAGATCAGGAAGGCAAGACTCTGCCCGGCAGGCCCAGGATTCTGATAGTAGGTGGTGTGGCTGGCGGCGCATCCTGTGCAGCGCGCGCCCGGAGGCTCTCAGAGGATGCAGAGATCATCATGTTTGAGCGAGGCCCTTACGTCTCCTTCGCCAACTGCGGTCTGCCATACTTTGTGGGTGACGTGATAACCGACGAGAGAAGCCTCCTAGTTGCCACGCCGGAGCTTTTCAAAAAGAGGTTCAATATCGAGGTCAGGGTGCAGCAGGAAGTACGTACCATCGACAGGGAAAACCGTACCGTGGAGTTGATGCGTAACGAAACCGGCGAGTTGTATCGTGAGACTTACGACGCCCTAGTCCTGGCTACCGGGTCAATGCCGATCCGCCCCCCTATTCCGGGCATCGATCTGCCAGGCGTTTTCAGTCTGCGGACCATTCCCGACAGTCGCCAGATGAGGGAGTGGATCGTGGAGAGGAAGGCCAAGCGGGCAGTTGTTGTCGGTGGCGGATTCATCGGCCTGGAGACGGCGGAGAACCTGGCCAAACGCGGCATCTCAGTGACCATCATAGACATGCTCCCCCAGGTCATGCCGCCGATTGATCCCGAGATGGCCGTGCCAATTCACGAACATCTGCGTGGCAAAGGCGTTCGGCTTCATCTCAACGACGGCGCAGCCAGATTCGAGAAGCATGCCGATGGAGGGACTGTCTCGGTGGTCACCAAATCTGGCACCAGCTATGACTGCGATATGGTATTGCTGGCTGTAGGTGTACGGCCCGAAGTCAAGCTGGCTAGAGAGGCCGACCTAGAGATAGGCCATCTGGGTGGCATCCGGGTCAGCGACCAGATGCGTACGAGCGACAAACACATATGGGCGGTGGGCGATGCCGTGGAGGTGAGGGACTACGTCACCGGCACGTGGAGCCTCATTCCACTAGCCGGCCCGGCCAACCGCCAGGGGCGAATCGCAGCCGATGTGATCCTGGGACGCGACACCAGGTTTCGGGGTGTTCAAGGAACAATGGTCTGCAAAGCCTTCGACATCACCGTTGCGGCCACGGGAGCCAGTGAGAAGGCCCTGCTTCGGCATGGAGTCGACGGGCAGCCAGCGCAATACGAGAAGATCTACCTGCACCCAGGGCATCATGTCAACTACTACCCGGGGGCAAAGCCCATTACGATGAAACTCATCTTCTCGGCTCAAGATGGCAGAATCCTTGGCGCCCAAGCGGTTGGCGAAGAAGGTGTTGAGAAGCGGATAGACGTGATCTCCATGGTCATACAAAAAGGCGGCACTGTTTTCGATCTGGAAGAAGCTGAGCTCTGCTATGCACCGCAGTTCGGGGCGGCCAAAGACCCGGTCAACATAGCGGGTATGATCGCAGCCAATGCCCTGCGGGGCGATGCCCCGGTAGCGCACTGGAACGACGTCAGGCAGACCCCCTCGCTTATTCTTGATGTGCGCGATCCCGATGAGTATAGCCGTATCCATTTGACGGGAGCCATAAACATCCCGCTCCACACACTCCGGGACAGGATGTCCGAACTGCCCCGTGACGGAGAAATACTGGTGTATTGCGGCGTGGGGCAAAGGTCATACTATGCCTGCCGCGCGCTGCGCCTCAACGGATTCCGAGCCAGGAACATCTCGGGAGGAATGAGGACTCTGGAGACAGAAAGGCAGGTCGAGCAGGGCAAGTAGATACACCCTGTGTATGATCGGCAGGGGTTTCTGCTATCATAAGTGGGATGGATTTGAATCTGAAGGACAAGGTAGCGATAGTAACCGGTGCCGGGGGAAACGGAATTGGCACGGCAGTCTGTATGGAGTTGGCACACGAAGGCGCTTATGTGGTTGCCAATGACATCGATCAATCCCAGGCAGAGAAAGTAGCGGCACAGCTCAGAGCCCTGGGCACCAGATCCATATCCACCCATGCTGACATGACGGCTGTCAGCGAGTGCGATGAAATGGTGGCCAAAACCCTGGCCGAGTTTGGCAGGGTGGATATCCTGGTCACGATACCGGCCTTGATGATATACAAGGGTTTCGCCCACTGCACAGCGAAGGAACTACACCGGCAGACAGATGTGACCTTCTGGGGGACGGTGAACGCCGTCAAGGCCACGGTCGCCACGATGATCAATCAGAGGAGCGGCAGCATCGTTTGCATGGGCTCCGACTCAGCCAAGATGGGGCCGGCGATGGAAACGATGTACGCCTCATCCAAGGCAGCCATCATGACGTTCGCCAGCAGCCTGTCCAAGGAAATCGGACCATACGGCGTGAGAATCAATGTGGTCAACGCGGCACTGGTCAGGTCACCAGGTGCTGCGGGGATGGAGGAGGCTTTCAGAGGGAACTACCCTCTTGGTCGGCTGGCAGAGCCGAAAGAGGTGGCTGAGGCCATATTGTTCCTGGCGTCCGATCGGGCCAGCTTCATCACCGGTCAGACCCTCAGCGTTAACGGCGGCAGACTGTGACGACCTAGAGCAACCTCAAAGCCAATCCGCAATGCAACGATGATGTACGAAACCGTAATCGGGTTGGAGGTGCATACCCAGCTTCTGACCCGCAGCAAGATGTTCTGTCGCTGCTCTGCAGACTACGCCAATGCTCCGTCCAATTCCCATGTCTGCCCCATCTGCCTGGGTATGCCGGGGGTGTTGCCCACTATAAACAAGAAGGCAATTGAGTATACGGCAATGACGGCGTTGGCTCTGGGGTGCAGCATTCCACATTTCACCAAATTCGACCGCAAGAACTACCNNACCCCTACCCCGACCTGATGAAGGGATACCAGATTTCGCAATATGACGCCCCCATCGGGGTTCAGGGTTGGGCATTCACTGAGACCGACGCCGGCCAAAGGCGAGTGAACATCAAGCGGGTGCACCTGGAAGAAGATGTGGCTAAACTCATGCACCGCACCAACTCCCTTGGGGAGTCGTACAGCTTGATTGATGTCAATCGGGCTGGCGTGCCCCTGATGGAGATCGTCACCGAGCCAGATCTGCGCTCACCTGAGGAGGCCAGGCAGTTCCTCATAAAACTGCGCACAATGCTGCAGTACCTGGGGGTGTCCACCGGGAACATGGAGGAGGGCAGCTTCAGGTGCGACGCCAATGTCAGCATACGGCCCGAAGGCTCGCCTGAAACCCTGGCCAAGGTTGAGGTCAAGAATATGAACAGCTTCAAGGCAGTCTATCGTGCCCTCGAATTCGAGGCCAACCGCCAGAGAAGAGTGATCGAGGAAGGAGGACAACTTCACCAGGAGCCCAGAGGATGGGCAGATGATAAGGGAATAACCCTGCCACAGCGCAGCAAGGAATATGCCCATGACTATCGCTATTTCCCCGAGCC
>JAFNFZ010000351.1:1949-3889 GCA_017885485.1 Chloroflexota bacterium | reverse complement strand
ATTATTGAAGCCATAGGGCAAAGACCAGCCACCTCCTTCCTTGGGGGAGATGGCGTCAAGATAGGCAGAGGGGGCACTGTGGTGGCTGACGGACGCACACTGGCCACGGATCGGCCGGGGGTATTCGCAGGCGGCGATGCGGTAAGTGGACCTCAGACGGTTACAGAAGCCATAGCTGCCGGGCAAAGGGCTGCTTCTTCCATCAAGAGATACCTCCAGGGCATCAAGCTGGGCCCAAGAGTCGAACGTGAGGATTTCGAGGCTTTCAAGCTGCCCACGCCGGAAGAAGTCAAAGAGCTCAAGGAGAAAGCCAGGACAGGCATCAAGGAACTGCCCGCCAAGAAGAGAACAGGGTCTTTTGAAGAAGTAACCAAAGGTTACACCACTGGCGAGGCAGTGGACGAAGCCGCCAGGTGTCTCAGATGTGATGCAGAAGCCGGAGGATGACAAATGAAGCAGATAACGCTCAATATCGATGGTAAGCAAGTCAATGGCACAGACGGTGACACTGTTCTTGACGTCTGCAAGGCCAACGGTATCGACGTCCCCACACTCTGCCATCTAGAGGGGCTGACCAATGTGGGCGCCTGCCGTATGTGTGTGGTGGACGTAGAGGGTGAGAGAAGGCCAAACCCAGCGTGCACCTATCCAGCCAGAGACGGTCTGGTGGTGCACACCAATACAGAGAAGCTGGAGAGATACCGCCGCCTGGCGCTTGAGCTGATATTCACTGAGAAGAACCACTACTGCATGTTCTGCGAACGGAGCGGTGACTGTGAGCTGCAGAAAATGGCCTATCGCTACCAGATGGACAATGTGCGCTACCCCTATACCTTTCCCTCACTGCCACTGGATCCCTCGAGCGATTCGGTGATAATTGACCACAACCGCTGCATTTTGTGCGGCAGATGCGTCCGGGCATGTGGTGAGCTCGAGGCGAGCCACACGCTGGACTTCTCCAAGCGAGGATGGAAGACAATCGTGGCAGCCGATCTCGGGAGGCCACTCGCGGAATCGTCCTGCACCCGTTGCGGTGCCTGCATACAAGCCTGTCCCACGGGAGCCATCTTCTCCAAACTCAGCATCTACAAAGGCAGGGCCGGCGATTGCACGGCGACAAACACCGTCTGCCCTATCTGTGGAGTTGGCTGCGAGCTGAAGGTGTTGAGCAAGGACAACAATCTGGTGCTAGTAGAGTCGCCGAAAATGGCCGATCCACGAGGTTCCCTCTGCAGAGAGGGCCGCTTTGGATTGCTCCGAGACGGTCAACCACGGATTACCTCTGCTTTGATCAGAGACCAGCACGGTAGAATGAGGGAGTGCACTACAGACGCGGCAATAGAGGTAATCGGTGACAAATTGAAGGAGTTGAAGGGTGGTTTCGCTGGCTTGATCTCGGAGAGGCTGCCCAGCGAGACGTTGTCTCTCTTCCGCAAAGTGATGCACGACGGGGCGGGCAGCGACTGGGTAGATACGCTGGACGGAGCCAGTTACCGCCTCATCACCGAGGGCATCAAACAACTTCATGGAAAACGGAAGGAATTGGATATCGAGTGCCCCACAGAGGAAATCCTTGAGGCTGACTGCATATTGCTGGTGGGAGCAGACCCCTTGAAGACCCATCCCGTCGTGGGTGCCTTGATCCGGAGGGCAGTAGACCAGAGAAAGGCAAAACTGATAGTAGTGAACGCAGAGACAGATGTCTTGCCAGGGTGGACCACTCTCTGGTTAAGCCCACAAGCGGGCAGTGAAGGGGCGCTATTGAGCAGTCTAACCAAGAAGCTCATAGACATGGGGCTGGTGAAGGCAAAGAAAACGCCGGCAGAACTCATCCAATCTCAACGCCGATACTGGACCAAGGAGTCTGTCAAACCTACCGGTGTGAGTGATACGGATCTAGATGAAGCAGCCCGGACATACGGTGAGGCAAAGCATGCCGT
>JAFNFZ010000351.1:0-1942 GCA_017885485.1 Chloroflexota bacterium | reverse complement strand
CTGAAACCATGTTCCAACAGTCGTGGTGCCTGGGATCTGGGGGTAGCGTCAAACGGAATACCGCGAGACAAGGTGAAAGGGCTGTATCTCCTCTTGAGCGATGACCAACAAGATGAGAGACTGGCCACCTGGCTCCGGGGAATCGCTTTCCTGGTGGTGCAGGCAAGCTATGACTCAGCAGTGACGTCGATGGCTGATGTGGTCTTGCCATCACCCACCTGGGCAGAGAGGGATTCTGGAGAATACATCAACATGGATGGGCGGATTCACTATTCGCAGCAGGTGCTCAAACCGAGAGAGGGCTTGCTTCAGGATAGAGAGATATTGATGGGACTTTCCAGAGAACTGGGACGGGGATTACGTCGAAGCTAGGAGGTTTACTGTGGCCAAACCTAAGATCGCAACTGCGTGGTTAGCTGGCTGTGCAGGTTGTCACATGTCGTTCTTGGACATAG
This sequence comes from Chloroflexota bacterium, assembly GCA_017885485.1. Classification (GTDB taxonomy): domain Bacteria; phylum Chloroflexota; class Dehalococcoidia; order UBA2247; family RBG-13-53-26; genus RBG-13-53-26. Next base: position 1,487 of record JAFNFZ010000351.1, on the reverse strand, counting down.
ACGAGGCAATAATCGATGTAGCCAAACTCGTGGAGATAACCACNNAAGATACTGATGGCCTGGGGCGATTGCGCCTGCTTCGGTGGCATAGTCACCATGCGCAACTTCTTCGAGAGGGAGGAGTTGCTCCGGCGCGCCTTCATCGAAAGCGAAAGCACGGCGCAAGGCAGAATCCCTATGTCAGAGGAAATCCCCAGGCTCCTGGAGAAGGTCAAACCAGTAGACCAGGTGGTCAAGGTGGACTGCTTCGTCCCTGGCTGTCCACCAAGCGCAAAAATGATTTACTGGGCCCTGGTCGAGCTGCTCAACGGCCGGATCCCGGTGTTGCCAGCAGAGATGATGAAGTTTGACTGAAACGCACACAGCATCGGAGGCAGTGAAATGACAAGAACGATCACGATCGAACCGGTTACCCGCATCGAGGGTCACGGGAAAGTCACCATCGAGCTCGATGACAAAGGGAATGTTTCTGAAGCCAGGCTTAACGTAGTNNTGGCCGCGGCTAAGGCGGGGGACGCCATTCTGGGAGTGGACATCCCTCCCGCAGCCAAGAAACTGCGTGAGCTGATGCACATGGCCCAGTACATTCAGTCTCACTCGCTCCACTTCTTCCATCTGGCCAGCCCCGATCTGCTGTTTGGCATGGATGCCGATCCGGCAAGACGAAACGTCATCGGCCTCATTGCGGAAAAGCCTGAGATTGCCGTCAAAGGGGTACTGCTGCGCAAGTACGGCCAGGAACTGATCGAGGCTCTCGGTGGCAAGAAAGTACACCCTAATGCCGCCATCCCCGGGGGGGTGAACAAGGCCCTCTCTCACGCTGAGCGAGACAGATTCCTCCAACAGATAGACAGGGTCATCAGCGACATGGTGTATGCCTTGGATCTAGCCAAAGGCTACTACGCTCAACACAAAAGCGAAGCGACCAACTTCGCCGTCTTCCCGTCCTGCTACATGGGCCTGGTAGGCCAGAATGGCAATCTGGAACTCTATGACGGCAAGTTGAGGATAAGAGACAGCAAAGGGTCTATCCTGGAAGACAAAGTGGAGCCCAAGGACTATCTATCCATTATCGAGGAAAGAGTGGAAGACTGGTCCTACCTCAAGTTCCCCTACTACAAGAAGTGGGGGTATCCTGCCGGTGTCTATCGAGTCGGCCCTCTGGGCAGATTGAACGTTGCCGACAGGATTGCCACTCCCATGGCTGACAAGGAGTTCCACAACTTCAAGAATCTGGCAGGAAACGGCATAGTCGAGGGCTCGCTCTACTACCACTATGCGCGGCTTATCGAAGCCCTGTACGCCGCCGAACGGGCCAAGGAGCTGCTTGAAGACGAGCTGATTTGCTCCACTGAGATTCGCACCAGCTCAACAACCTTCAACGAAGAGGGCATCGGGATAATCGAGGCACCAAGAGGCAGTCTCATTCACCACTACTGGGTTGACCCGAAGAGTGGCACCATTCGCAAGGCTAACCTGATCGTGGC
>JAFNFZ010000350.1 GCA_017885485.1 Chloroflexota bacterium | reverse complement strand
AGCTGCTTGCCTGTTTTCATAGCTGCCGTCTCCCGCCAAAGAACCGAGCGTTCGATCTGATACGCTCTCAGCAGATGACTCAGTTACCCTTCCAGAACTTGTGCGCAGACCGCTCTCTTGGCTCGGCATGTGAGCATCCCAGCTGCGATGGCGCTCAGGGGTTGAGGCCTTCCCGGCTGCCTTTCTCAGCCGCGCCACAGCAGGAGTGACATCGACGTTGCCTTCTTGATGTGAACATAGTTCGTCTTTCAGCATCTTAAGGGTATCAAGCCCTTCCAGAAGGCAGTCGGTCACTTCCTCGCTTATCTTCAGCTTGTCCTTCCTCAGCATGTCGAAAAGATTCTCCATGGCATGCGTCAACTCTGCCATGGGCTGATGCCCTAGCATGGCAGAGGACCCCTTTATGGTGTGTGCAGCACGGAATATCTCCTGAAGTAGCTGAGGATCGGCCCCATTCTTTTCCAGGCCAACAATGGTTCTGTCGAGCAGGGAAATCTGCTCTTCAGTCTCCTCTAGAAAGACCTGCAACTCAGCCGGAGTGACATCGGTAGACAGTCGCATCCCTATCTCTCACCTATCGGAGTTGAAGCCATGCCTTCAGGCCGGCTGTCAGCCCTGGTCTTCGCTCGGGAATCACCCCCCAACACCAGAAGCCTCCAATTGCATGTCATACGCAGCAGAGACGGCCTGCTTCTCATCCAGGGAGAGCAGCTTGTCTGCNNTCAAGAAGGATGACCAGCTTTGTCTCTAGTTTGGCAATGCCCAGAACGTAGTCAGCGTCCGGGCCATGGACTACCGACGACGGCGGCTCTATCAGCGAATACGGTATGCGGAGCACCTCACTCACCCCGTCCACTATCAAACCTACGTATTCACTCCCCACCTCCAGCACCACAATGCGCATGTCCTTGCCTTCCTCACTGGCCGGAAGTGCCAGGCGTTTCCTCAGGTCAATCACTGGCACCACCTTACCCCTGAGATTCGTTACCCCCTCAACAAACGGNNGCACCCGGGTGATATTCTGCATCCGAATGATCTCCCGAACGGACTGGCTGCTCACCGCATAATGCTCAGATGCAAGATCGAAGAGCACCAACTGTAGTTCTGCCGAAGGCTTGTTCTCTTTTAGCATCAGTTCTCCACCCGCCTTTCCTGGATCAACACACCGCCCCTCTCCAATCCTTCTGCAGGTGACCTGGAGTCAAGTCAGTCGTTGCACTCCTCCGTCTTAAACACCATCACCGATTTCTCTAACTCCATGGACATGTCAGCCAGCGACTGAGCGGAGGCCAGTACCTCCTCTACCTGCGCCGACATCTCTTCGGCCGAAGCAGAAACCTCCTGGGCTGCCGCGCTGTTCTCCTCAGCCACTGCGCTTGTTGTGTCAACAGATCTCGACATGTTCCCTGAACTGGCCGACATCTGCTCCGTGGCCGCCACATTCTGCTCGACGATCCTGTTGATCCTGTCAATGACCTTCACCATGTCGCGACTCAAGGCATCCAGCTCTTGGGCAGCATTCGATATCTGGTCAACCTGCCTTCCTACATCTCGCGCCCGTTCAAGAATGTCATCAAGGGCTCCACCGGCATCCGCAGCTAGTCTGTAACCATCCTCAACCTCTTTGCCTCCCTGCTGCATGGCACCCACCGCCTCCCGCACCCCACTCTGTATACCGCCAATGAGGACCGCGATCTCCTTGGTGGCTGTCGATGACCTCTCAGCAAGTTTCCTCACCTCATCGGCAACAACTGCAAACCCGCGTCCTTGATCACCAGCCCTGGCTGCCTCAATGGCAGCATTCAAAGCCAGAAGATTGGTCTGTGCCGCTATGTCGTCTATCGTAGCCACAATCTTGCCGATCTCGTCCGAACGCCGACCAAGATCTGCCACCCTCATAGACACAACGTCCATGGCTTTCTTTATTCTCTCCATCCCCTCGATTGTCTCATGTGTCTTCAGGGCACCCTTCTCCGCAGAACCAGCCGTACTCTTCCAGGCATCAGCCCCAGCGCGGGCATTGGCCGATACCTGACCCGCAGCCGCTGATACCTGACCAACCATGTGGGTCGCCTCTTCCACACCCCTGGTCTGTTCCTGAGCGCCCTTCGAGATCTGCCCAATTGTTCCTGAAAGCTGATCCATGTTCCGCCGGCTCTCCTGAAGGGTCACCGATTGCTCACCCGCTCCCTTCGCTATCATCTGAATCGTGCTCGCTATCTGCTGGGTCACCTGCGCCGTCTGCTCGGAGGCCCTCGAAAGCTGCCTGCCGGCTTCAGACACACTCGCCGCAGTCGCCTTCACCTTGCCTATCAACTCGCGCTGACTGGCCACCATCTGCGAAAACGCACCCGCCAGAACGTCTCTCTCTGATTTCGGCTCGATCTCTACGCTCAGATCCCCCGCCGCTATCCTCTTCGTAACACCGGCCATCTCCTTCATGTAGTCCACTACTCGGCGATACGCGTTCGCCAGATCTCCAACTTCATCCCTCGATCTGACTGAAATTTCCTGCTCCACATCGCCTTCGGCCAGAGCCTGAGAGGTCCTTACCAGCGATTTCAGCGGCTTGTCTATCGTCAGACGGGTAATCAGCCAGAAGACAAACAAACAGAAGACAGCCGTCCCGGCACCGATCCACGCCATCAGGCTCCTCTGTGAGTTTATGGGTGCCATGACATCCTCGGTATAGATGCCGGTTCCCACTATCCATCCCCAGGGGTCAAAGGACTTGACATAGGCCAGTTTCGGCACAACCCGCCCGGACTGGTCTTTGTACTGCCACATGTAGCTGTAGAATCCTTCTCCCTGAGCACTGCAGATATTCACCATGTCGACAAAGATCGCGTTGCCCTCAGCATCTCTGAAGTCGCTTACATCCGTGTTGACGATGTCAGTTCTGAAAGGATCCGCCAGTAGTACAGGTTGATAGTCATTTACCCAGAAGTAACCTTCGTCGTCTTCCCCGTAGCGCAGACCCGCTATGGCCGCAAGAGCATACCTCTGGGCCTCTGGACGGGTCACCAGCCCCGATGACTCAAGGGTATAGCAGTAGTTCAGCATGCCCCAGGCAACCTGCACCTCTTCTTCTGTTTTGATCTCCTTCTCGTGAAAGAGGCTTTCCCTCATCTCGGGCAACACATACACCGACATGTAGACAACCAGGATGCTCACCACAAGTAGCGCAGCCAGGGACATCTTCCACATTATGCCCAGCCGAACATGTTTCAATAGCCTTGACATCCTACTCCTCCTTGCCCCATTTTCAGTCCCCTGGTCGCCTCCCTGACCGAAGGCAGAAGCCGATCCTGGCGACCGAACCTTGCTCTTGGGACCACCTAACCACACAAACCATCCTCCGTGATCAAGACATCTTCGTCAGATCACTGGCACTGACTAACCTCATTAACCTCAGTGCCACGATGTTTCCATTCCCGTCCTTCTCCACTGCGCCTTCCACATCTGACATCAGGAAGAGTTGGGACTCCATCTGTTCGAAAGTCCCTTCATGGTCGGGATCATCAGCTCCTTCAACAAAGGACCAGCTGAACCTCAGCGGCACAACTCTCAGGGTTACAGACGTCCCCACACTTACGCTGGGGAGCGGAGGGGACTTGCACTCGCCTGTGTAGACAACAACCGTTCCAGTCGCATCAGAAACCTTCATTCCTCCGGCTCCCTCCTCGGCCAAAGGCGGGCCAAACATGGCCACCAGGGCTGTGCCCTGGATGGTGACATACCACCCTTGATAAGTCTCAAAATGCTGTAGCAGCTCGCCCATGGGCACCACCGGGTCCTCACTGACCTTGACGCTGACTTCCCTGGTGAAGATCTCCACCCCATCGTTGGCTGTCAGGGTGATGTTGTAGAAGCCTTCGGCCAACAGGTCCGTGTCCCACGTAGCACTGGCAATAGACCACGGCGTTCCAGCTTCCACTGTCATGGGTACGGACGCGCCTTCGTCGATCTGGTAGCTCGCCTCCTGGATTGAGCCGTGCTCACTGTATATCTGCGCCGTCAACTCTACCTGGCCATTCACAATTGGGCCAGGAAGCTGAACCTGGATCTTCCTCGTCATACCCGTCTCTTTGTAGAGACTGTTGATGCTTTCCCCGCTGACCGAGACCAACCGGTAGCCAGCCCCATTTCCGTCCATGCTGGGGCCAAACCACCACTCACCGGAGAAGGCACCGGTCACCTGCTCAGAAATACCCTGGGTGTCCATTAACAAATCGTGATGTCCATGCCCGGCGAAGATTGATACCTCGCTTGCCGATCGGCCAGAAAGGAGTATGCTCAGAACCTCACTCTGGCTTTCCCAGCTTGTGGTCGGTTCATGGAAGAACACTATGAGAGGGATTCCCGTCTTGTGACTCAAGTCCTCCTGCAGCCACTGCAACTGGGAGCCCGCTATCTGATAGATGTGCTGGGCACCCCTCAGGCCGTTGGGGTCCAGCACCAGGCAATGGTAGTCGCCCCAATCGAAGGAGTAGTACGTCGGTCCGAATTGCCTGCGATAGGCATTCTTGCTGCAACCAGGCTGTGCGCTTGGGGCCGTTTCCTGGGTTATGTTAGCCATATCGTGGTTGCCCAGGGCGCAATAGACAGGCATGTCCAGCCCTGATATTGCAGTCTTGAAAGCGCCGAACCACTGGTCTGCCTGAGCCTCCGATATGGTGAGCTTGTCGCCCACATTGACGAAGTCCCCGG
>JAFNFZ010000349.1 GCA_017885485.1 Chloroflexota bacterium | reverse complement strand
CACTCTTCTCAAGCCAGACAGTACCTGCGGCAAACATCTCCCTCAAATCACGTCCACTGTAAGAACGCAACTTCGCACCGCCCTTTCCCCTGGTTTCTTGCATTCTGCTGATTCTCCCTGTATATTGTTCTGGTAATCTTACCGCAAAGAATGCCCTTTTATCAAAGAGTCAAATACAAACAAGGACAGTTCACAAGCGATGGCAAAGTGCGACATCTGCGGCAAAATACCCAAGACCGGTCATAACGTGAGCCACTCCAAACGCCACACCAACAGACGTTGGCTGCCCAACATACACCCTGCTACCCTGACGATCAAGGGTGAGACGAAAAGGGTCAACCTTTGCATGAAGTGCCTGCGTACCCAGCAGAAGCTGACCCAGTGACCCACTACGAATACCAGTTCCCGGCAGGGCTTTCTCCTCATACACCTCTGACAACATCTCTTGCGCGGGCGAGTTGAGCTTCCACCTGCTCAGGGGCAGTACCACCAAGGACCTTCCTGGCAGCCACCGAAGCGTCCACGGTTATATCCAGTACATCTGTCGCGAACAGGTCAGAGAAACGCCGATACTCTGCGAGGTTGAGTTGGCTCAGATCTTTTTTTTCCTCGGCGGCATAGCTGACCAGTTTTCCCACAGTGGCATGCGCCTGCCGGAAAGGCAGTCCTTTCCTGACCAGATAGTCAGCCAGGTCGGTAGCCAGCAAATAGCCACCTGACGCAGCCTGGCGAGTGCGCTCAGCATTCACTCTGGCTGTTTTCACCATCCCGACGAAGACCTCTAGGGTAGAATGCAGGGTATCCACAGTATCAAATAGACCCTCTTTGTCCTCCTGGAGGTCCCGGTTGTAGGACAAGGGCAGGCCCTTCATGGTAGTCAGCAAGCCGAGAAGGTGGCCATACACCCTGCCCGTCTTGCCGCGGGCGAGTTCGGCTGTATCCGGGTTCTTCTTCTGGGGCATTATGCTTGATGCTGAGGCAAACGATTCGTTTATGTCAACATAACCGAATTCCTCCGAGGACCAGAGCACCATTTCCTCGCCCAGGCGCGACAGATGCATCATGGCAATGCTGGCCGCCGCCTGGTATTCAATGACAAAGTCCCGGTCAGAGACGGCGTCAAGGCTGTTCTGACTTACCTGGCCAAAGCCAAGTTGCTGAGCCAGGAAGGTCCGATCAACGGGATAGGGAACCCCCGCCAGCGCCCCACTGCCCAGGGGCAGAACATCGGTGCGCACCAGGCAATCCTTGAATCTGAGGATATCCCGTTCCAGCATCTCGAAATAGGCCAGCAGATGATGGGCCAGAAGGACAGGCTGCGCCCGCTGCAAATGGGTATAGCCAGGCATGACCACATCCCTGTTGGCCTCGGCCACATCCAGAAGAGCACTCTCAAGCTCTCTCAGCCTGCGAATCGTCTCCACGATGGCTTCCTTGCAGAACAGACGCAAGTCCAGAGCCACCTGATCATTCCTTGACCTGGCGGTGTGCAGTTTCCCGCCCACGTCACCGATTCTCTCGATAAGTCGGGCCTCGATATTCATGTGAATGTCTTCCAGTTCCAACTTGAACTGTAAATGGCCCTGCTCAATATCCTCCCGGATGGAGACAAGCCCGATGATGATAGCCTCCGCCTCTTTCTCCGAGATAATGCCCTGCCTGGCCAGCATCCTGGCGTGAGCGATGCTGCCCGCGATATCCTGACGATAGAGACGGTGATCAAACGGGATAGAGGCAAGATAACTGGCCGCTGCCTTGTCGATGTCTTTCTTGAAGCGGCCCCGCAAGTGCTCCGTACTCATACTCCCACCCGCCCAGTCATGGAAAAGACCGGTATGGCATGTTGGTCATGACGTTTACAGACTACAGCGTCCATTTGCTCTCGGGCTGTGCTTGCGCCTGAACCCTCACAGGCAGTCCCCAGATATGAATGAAACCTACCGAGGCATCCTGATCAAACTCATCCCCCTTGTCGTAGGTAGCCAGTGAATGGCGGTAGAGAGAACAGGGTGATCTTCGGCCCACCACTTTGCAGGCACCCTTGTGCAACTTCAAGCGTACCGTGCCGGTAACACAGCGCTGTGTACTCTGCACATAGGCAGCCAGGTCCTGATGAAAGGAACTGAACCATAGGCCATTGTAGATAAGATCCGCATATTCACCAGCCACCTTCTGCTTGAACTTCAACTGCTCCCTGGAAAGGGTCATAGCCTCAAGCGCCTGGTGGGCGGTGAATAAAACGATGGCCGCTGGAGCCTCATATATTTCCCGGGACTTGATGCCCACCAACCTATCCTCTATGTGGTCGATTCGGCCTACCCCGTGCCTCCCTGCCAGAGCGTTCAGCTCCTGGATCAGGGCGATACCGTCCATCTCCCGCCCATCCAGAGCAGTGGGCAGTCCCTTCTCAAAACTGATCTCAACATAGGCCGGCTGGTCAGGGGCATTCTGAGGTGAAGCCGTCCAGGCAAAGACGTCCTCAGGTGGCTCAACCCACGGGTCCTCCAGCACACCGCACTCGATGCTTCTGCCCCAGAGATTCTGGTCAATCGAGTAGGGGCTGGCTGAAGTGACAGGTATGGGAATGGCATGCCTCTGAGCATAGGCAATAGTCTGCTCACGGGTCATACCCCACTCCCGCGCGGGGGCAATGATCCTCAGATGGGGGGCCAACGCGGCCACGCCGACATCCATTCTTACCTGGTCGTTACCCTTGCCGGTGCAGCCATGGGCCACCGCCGAAGCACCCTCCTTTTCAGCCACGTCGACCAGCAGCCTGGCGATCAAGGGGCGAGACAGGGCTGTGGCCAGGGGATAGACACCCTGATAAATGGCATCCGCCCGCAGTGTAGGGAAAGCGAAATGCTTGACGAAATCCGCCCGGGCATCAACCACAATGGCCTGCACCGCCCCTACCCTGAGCGCTTTCTCCCGCACAGCTTCGAGATCCCTGTCACCACCAACGTCAGCAGTGACAGCAATGACATCCATGTTGTACTTCTCTTTGATCCATCTGATGGCCACAGAGGTATCAAGACCACCGCTGTAGGCCAGAACCACCTTTTGTGCCATTTCTTTCACACCCCTAGACTCTGAATTAGGCTAACCCGATGCTTCGCCAACCCCGGCAAGCACTTGTTCCAGGATCCCCATTGCCTGGTCAACTTCTGCCTCGCCGATGATCAGCGGCGGAATGAAGCGCAGAGTATTGGGTTTCACCCTATTGACCAGCAGTCCTCGATCCAAACAGGCCATTAGAACGCTATCGGCCATGTCCGAGCTGAATTCCATGGCCTTCAGCAGTCCTCTCCCTCGAACATCAACAATGAAGTCGAACCTTGATCTCAGTGCCTCAAGCCGGGTACTGAGATAGCGCCCCACTCGATCGGCACTGCCGGGGATATCGTTGTCAACAATATACTTCAGAGTGGCGTAGGCAGCAGCGCAAGCCAGAGGATTGCCTCCAAAGGTAGAGCCGTGCTCCCCGGGCTGGAAAACGTCTGCCTTGTTCCTGGCCATGATAACCCCGATGGGCACTCCGCTGGCCAGTCCCTTGGCCAGCGTCATGATATCCGGTTCAAAGCCATACTGCTGATAGCCGAAAAGAGTCCCGATCCTACCCATACCGGTCTGGATCTCATCCAGTATGAGAAGTATGCCCTTCTGATCGCACCAATCGCGCACCTGGCCCAGATAGCCATCCGAGGGAACATTTATGCCACCCTCGGCCTGTATAGGCTCCAGCATGACGGCGCAGGTCTGGCTGGTGGTAGCCTCCTCAATGGCCTCAATGCGGTCATAATCCACATTGACGAAGCCACCGGGCAGAGGAGTATAAGGTTCCTGAAACTTCTTCTGGCCTGTCGCGGCCACCATGGCCAGGGTCCGGCCGTGAAACGAATTGAAGGTGGTTATGACCTCAAAGGCACCCTGAAGATGGAGCTTCCCAAAGCGGCGGGCCAGTTTCACGGCACCCTCGTTGGCTTCAGCGCCGCTATTGCAGAAGAAGACCTTGTCGAAGCAGCTGTGCTGCACCAGCAGCTCTGCCAGACGTATCTGGGGCACCGTATAGAACTGGTTCGAAGCCTGAATGAGGGTTTTCGCCTGCTCGGTGAGCGCCTGAACCAAGATGGGATGGCAATGGCCCAGGCTGTTCACGGCCCAGCCACCGACGAAGTCGAGGTACTCCTTGCCGTGGTCATCCCAGACCCTGGCCCCCTGTCCGCGAACGAGGGTCAGCGGCAAACGCTTGATGGTATGCATGAAGTACTTCCGCTCCAGTTCAGGCCAATCGGTCATTTTCAACTCCACAGGTTCTCAGCCGATGGTGGTCCCCACCATGCTGCCTTCCACCTCCCTGATCAGGGCGTGGGGCGCTGTGCCATCAATGATGCGGGCCGTGCGAACACCGGCCATAGCGGCAAGGCAAGCCTCTATCTTGGGTATCATCCCACCGGAAGCCACGCCGGAATCAAGCAATCCTTTGGCTTCGCCGGCGGAGAGATGACTGATCAAGTCACCTGAGGCACTGAGAATACCAGCCACGTCGGTGAGGAAGATGAGTTTCTCCGCGCCTAATGCCGCCGCGATCATGCCAGCGGCAGTATCCCCGTTGACATTCAGCACAAAGCCATTATCACCCCGCTCAGGAGAGGACTGCAGGCTCAAGGGGGCAATCACGGGAATGAAGCCTGCCTTCAGCACTGCCTGCAGCAGAGCGGGATTCACCTTCGCTACCTCACCAACATAGCCCATATCAGCATCCTTCAC
>JAFNFZ010000348.1:1649-6456 GCA_017885485.1 Chloroflexota bacterium | reverse complement strand
CGATCAGAAAGTCGATGAGATTGCCCTGGCTCCACGGATCCAGGCCAGTCGTGGGTTCATCGAGTAGAAGAACCTGAGGATGCAGAGAGAGCACAGAAGCCAGGGCCACCTTCTTCTTCTNNTCAAGGCCTCTGACCCTCTCGATACTACTTCATCCTTCGAGATTCCCAACTGGAGCGGACCGAAGATGACCTCATCCCAGACGGTGGAAGAGAACAGTTGCACATCCGGGTCCTGAAATACCAGACCCACTTTGCGGCGGAATTCCAGGACAAAAGGCCCGTCTTTGAGCGCCTTCTCAGAAAGGGGCCGCCCGAAAGCTAGCAGCTCTCCGCCCGAAGGGAAGATGAGTCCGTCCAGGAGTTTGAGCAGCGTGCTCTTGCCCGAGCCGTTAGCCCCTAGAAGGGCTACCAGTTCTCCTGGGCCAACGGTCAGGCTTACCTGCCGCAAGGCCGCTATGTTGCCGGGATAGTCATAGTCCAGGCCTCTAGCCTCAAATATGCGGCCTGTGTTCAATGTTGTCACAGCCAGTTGCTCCACAATAGCATTGACGCTGCAGCCAAAGCGAATGCTACCCACAGGAAGTCCCGTCGCCTCAGAGTGAGGCTATTCATTGCCAGCCCCTCATCTCGGTATCCTCGGGAAAGCATGGCGAGATATACCTCTTCACTCAGTTGTTGTGACTTGGCCATAGTTGTACCCAGCGCTTGGCCCAGCCAACGCCGGTTCTCCTTTCCAGAGAAGGTGCCTAAGGTACGGCTTCGCCGAGCCAGGAACATCGAGTTGGCAGTATGCAGCAGGAGGAATATGTAGCGGTAGGTCATGCCCAAGACGGCTACGAAAAGTGAGGGCACGCGAAACCAACGCAGCGCCGCCGGGATGTCTGTCCAACGGGTGGTGAGAATAAGGAGTATGCCAAAGGACAGGGAGTCCGTCACCCTAAGGACCAAGAGTCCCGCCGTGCGGGCTCCTTGCTCAGTGATGATGACTCTGCTTCCCACGGTCACCAAAGGATCTCCCGGAGTGATGAAGAGGGCCGGGATGGCAATCAAGGCGGTGAAGATGGGGATGAAGATCAGGATGCGCTTTAGGAAAAGCCCGAGAGGTATCTTGGATAGCAGGCCGAAGGCCAAGATAAGGATAAATACAGCGCCGAGTGTCGGCAGACTCCGGGCCAGCCCCACCACGAGGACGAAGAGCACGACGGTGGCCACCTTGACGCGGGCATCCAGTCCCTGAAGCAATCCCGGAGCGCGACACAAGTCTTCGGCGAAAATCACCGATTCGAGCGCATGGGTGATGTTGGAGATGTTCTTGGAGAGAAAATCGTCGCTCTTCACACGGGAGCGTCCCTTTCTGATGTCGACTGCTCTGTGACCAGATCTTTGCCTTTACGGGTGAGCATTCGACCAAGCAGCCAAATCAGGACAGTCACCAGGGCGATGCCTATGAAGGCGCACAAGATATATCCGATGACAGCTCCCATCCTGGCGAAGCTGTAGTCCGGCAGTGGAGCCGGCCACCATTCGGCAAATCTCTGCAATCCGCTGGGTATGAAGCCCAGTCCCAGGTCTTTTAGTTCGTCTACCCCCCATTAACCCCAGGCTGTCCCCGAGGCAAGGAGTCCAATCGGTGTGGCCAGGGCCACCAGGCCCAAGGCCCCCCAGAGAAGCCAGACTTTCCCCTCTTTCTTTCCTGGCACATCCGCCTTGATAAGGCTGGAATGGGTTCGCTGTAAGAAGGCGAATACTAGGCCGGTGGCCAAAGCTTCCACAGGGCCCGCGATGAGAAGGTGCCCTACCATCATGGCAGATATTGCCTTACCCAGGCTGTAGGGACAGTAGAGAGGCGTGCCGTCGGCGGCATGGAAGAAGTGCGGCTGCAGCCCGAATTCTATTGAGGCGACGAAGGCTGCGACCACAAGGGCTATGTAGCTGGCGAGGACCGCTGCCACCAAACGGCGGGTCGAAGTGGCTTCTGAATTGCTCGAAATCACCTTGTAGATGAAGTATCCGACCAGTGGTAGGACTATGGCCATGTTGAAACAATTGGCGCCAAGGGCCATCAAGCCACCATCACCGAAGAACAACGCTTGGATTCCCAGCACTACTGAGACACCGATCACTGCTGCCCAGGGTCCCAACGTAATTGCCAGAAGCGTCCCACCCACCGCATGGCCAGTTGTTCCCCCCGGCAGGGGGACATTGAACATCATTACAACGAAAGAGAAAGCAGCGAAGAGAGCCAGCACAGGGACGGTGCGCCCGGTAAGGGCTTGCCGGACGCGCGTGCTGGCCACATACCAGAAAGGCGCGGCGGCACCATACATAACCCCACACGTGGCTGGACTCAGATAACCGTCGGGTATGTGCATCTAGCGGAACTCCTTCTGAATCTAGTTGCAACTAGTTGCATCGATGGAGCAAAAAAAAGAGAGTCGCCCCCTTAGCTACATTCTGATCCTGCACTGGCTGCAAAGCCCTTTGATCACCGTATGTTTGAACTCGGCGCGGAAACCGTATTTCTTGTGTAGTGCTTTCTCGACAGACGCGAAGAGGTCTTCGCTGCAATCAACCGTATTGCCACATGCCCGGCACTCCATGTGGTGGTGGTGCCCTTCTTCTGCATGGTGATAGATAGACCGGCCATGCGACTCGCCCTTGACCACGCAGCCGATCTCGTCAAGTAGTTCAAGCGTCCGGTAGATGGTCGATTTGTTGACGCCAGGCATTTTGGCTTGGACCAGACTGACGACTTCCTCGGCAGTTACGTGAGTATCTGACTCGTGGATGATATCCAGAATCAGCCGGCGCTGCGGGGTCAGCTTGAATCCTCTTTCCTTGATGGTTGTAATGCAACTCATTGCAGTTGTGCCCTGTTGCAATTATAACTAGTCGCATTGTTGATTGTCAATTGGTGCTGTGGCTACACCAGACTGAAGGCCATTTCGAAGGTTCCAGTTCTCTCTTTCGTCCAGTACTGCCCACCATGTTTATGTCTGCTTGCTGCTCATCGTCTACTGACGTGCTTGCGGAAGTGTGGCGGCAGTAAGGCAGAAGCTAGCAGATCACTCGCGGGGCGTCCGCGTCAAGTCACCCTCCGCCGGCTATCGCCACAGGCGGACGGCCTTTCCCGGGCATCGCCACCAACGCTCAGACTGGGTCGTACGTGTACTTGACCTCCAGAAGCACCTGCCCCATGCCGCCGCATTCAATTCCGACGTCATCGCAGTGGCCGAAGGGGAACGTGGGTTTCGGATCAAGCCCCTCATAGAGCCGTTCCTGAACCAGCCACATCATGCGTGACATGAATGGCATGAGGAACGGGCATATCTTGTCGGGGCACTTCCTGGTGATCATATATCCTTCGCCGTTGAAGTAGAACCTGTCGCCAGCCTTGTGCCCGACGTTGCAGTTACGGGCCTGCACCACCTCGAAGATGATGTTGGTCCGCAGCACGTCGGTGATGGCCTTGGTTCTCAGGATCTTGTGCGAGTAGGGATGTTTTCTGAAGAGCTTCATCTCGGCGTCGGCATAGCCTACCCGTTGTTGCACTGCCAGCCAAATGCCCTCGTCGATCTTGTCTTGATTCTCCATGAGCTCTCTCCTTTCAATCCACTGTCCTGTGAATAGAGACTACGACAGGGAACAACCGTAGCTCACGCAGAGAACAGATAGCTTCATACCTCGCCCGTCCTTACATCTCGTTCCGAGACATAGTACGGCGACGGGTACCACCAGCCACCTGGCTCAAGATTCAGGTCCTCGATCAGGATATGCATCAGACAGTAGGGCACAGCCATGAGAGCCAGCCCTCCTGGGTGAGAGGTCTGATTGCATAGATACAGCTTGTGGATAGGCGTCTTGTACCTCGAAAGCTCGGGGAGTGGCCTGTTGATCCACCATTGATCTTCGCAAGACCGTATTCCCTGGAAGTTGCCACTCACCATCCCCATGTTCCTGAAGGCGGAGTCGTAGGGAGTCATGACGAAGTTGGCCACGATGTTGTCATCGCCCATGTTGGTGCAGTACTCCCGGTAGCTCTGCAGCATGGCGTCCACTATTTCGTCCTGGGCCTTGTTCACCGCTTCAGGACCGTCACGGTGGTATTCCGGAGGCGGCACAGGCACATTGTTATAGATAACGTGATAGCCCGGCGGGCATCTTGTCGGGTCATAAACGCTCTGGCAGAGATTCTGCATGATCATTTCGTCTCTCTTGAGCGGATGCCGCCGCTCCACGCATACTGCATTCCTTTCATTGATCAACACATCCAGACGGTCCAAAGGCCAGGCAACAGTAGCCGGTACGTGCTTCCTCATGTACTCTCCGGCTCTCCCCCTGAACCGGGGCAATTCCTTGACGATCATGTCGAGTTTCAGGAGACTACCTCCGTTGAGATTCGTGTCTCTCACCCGCTGGAGAAAGCCTCTGTCCAGATGCTTCGCCTCGATCAGCTTGAGGAAGGTTTCCTTCACGTGGGTGCCGCTGATTACTGCCTTATCCGCTAAGATGACCTTGTCCGCTGGCGGAGCTGTGTCGGCCAGCCTCACCCCCTTGGCCTCACCATTCTCCACGATGATCTCCTCCACCCTGGAGTTGGTGAAGATAGTGGCCCCGTGGGCCACGGCACAGCGCATCAGGGCATGCATATAGGAGTGCATCCCTCCCAAGAATCCCCCGGAGGCATACATTACGAGAAAGTTCTCGGCGAAGCCAACGATCCCCATGCCTTTGGACATGAAATCCGGGCCGGCGGCCCATGAATTCATGCAGATGCCGGCCTTCTGAGCGTCTTCCTTGCAGAG
>JAFNFZ010000348.1:0-1642 GCA_017885485.1 Chloroflexota bacterium | reverse complement strand
CTGTAGCCTTCAGGAGGTGGCGGTGTCCAGAAGATGGACCTTAAGAACTCTTTGCACTCCGGAGAGTCCAGCATCTGAAATGTGGCCTCGGCCTGAACCGTAGCGTCGTCTCCCCACATTGGCGCTGCTTCTCTGATCGCCTCCCGGTTCCATCTGCCCCCAACAGTTATTCTGTCGCAGTCCTCGGTTACGCCGCCAGCGAAGACGTCGTGAGCAACCGTTCTCAGACCGTACTTCCACAGCTCCAGTTGCTCCCAGCCCGGTGCAGCTCCGGCGAAGTTGTAGGCAGCGTGTGGCTCGATTCTGAAGCCGGGGATGGGCTCGATGGTCTCACAACCGCCGCCCACTTCGCGCCTCGCCTCACAGAGGCATACCTTGACGCCGCACTTGGCCAGATAGGCGGCTATACCCAACCCATTTGGGCCGCCACCAACGATAATGACATCATATGTTTCTTTCACGATTGTCACGCTTCAGCGGATAACCGTGGCGAACACGAATCCGCCGCCTGGCATCAGATCGGTGATGCGGCCTGAGTCTTCAGGATTGGCTATGATCACGTCAAGTACGTCTGGACGTACTTCTCCATCTCCGGCGTGGGCTTCCACCACTTCTTGACGCCCAGGTCCTCAGCTACCTTGTTGGCCCCGAGGTACCCGGAACCCCCAAGGACCAGCCCTCCCGGATACGTGGAGACTCCGCACACGTAGAGCCCCTCGATGGGCGTCCTTGTGCTGGAGCACTCCTGGTTGGGGCGGAAACAGCCCATCTGCAGCGGCCGGTAGTCGCCGTGCTTGATGGCCCCCCGGCGCATGTTAGGGAAGCGGATGGCGATATCTTCCGGCGTTTCATTGTTGGCGCCGATGATATTTGCCTTCTTCATGTTGGGAGCCGCCTTGTGCCACTTGGCCAGGATGGCCTCATCCAGTTCCCTGGCCTTCTTGTCCCAGCCACCCTCGATCTCGTAAGGAGCGTGCATCTGGAAAAAGGAGACGTGCTTGCCTGGCTTGCGACTAAGGTGGGGATCGAAGGAGCTCTCGCAGGTGGAGTGGCCACCGAAGTTCTTGCCGATCTTGCCCTTCACCACGTGGTCCCAATGTGAGAGCAGCTGCTCGGTGCTCTCGAAACCGAAGATGGTCATGAAGGCCTCATTGGCCCAGGGGTCGTCACAGGCATAGTGCGGGGCTTCCTCAGATGCCACATGCAAAGTGTAGAAGCTCCATTTGTCATACTGCCAGCCCTCGACGGCCTCCTTCAACGAGGCGGGCAGCTTGTCCTTGCCCACAAGATCGAAGAAAGTGGTCTGGGGATCCAGGGTGGACATAACCACCTTGGCCTTGAGGGTCCGCTCCTCATGGCCGATGAGGACGCCTTCAACATGCCCGTTATTCATCAGTATCCTGGTAGCCTCTGCTGCCTCCAGGATCAGGCCCCCGTTTCGGACGATCTCCCGGGCCATAGCGGCGGCGAACTTGTGTGAGCCCCCGTAACAGAGATACTTGTTCATCCCCCGGTCGAGAAGCAGGGGCACGAAAAAGCCGATGCCGGTCTCTCTGGGATCCAGTCCCCACATGCAACTGGAGTACAGCATCAGGGCCCGCACCCGGTCGTTCTCGAAGACGTCGTTGATGATCTCCAGCGG
>JAFNFZ010000347.1:307-4035 GCA_017885485.1 Chloroflexota bacterium | reverse complement strand
GGCCATGGCAGGATCGCTTCCGGCGGTGGCGGCTCGTACCCGAGCGAGCTGTGGGGACGAACGCCATTGTAGCGCCGTCTATGGAGGCAGGCCAAACCGACACGGCATTATACCACAGTCAGAGCGCGTCAAATAGAGTCCAGCAAACCGTTTGCGGCCTTCACTATCCAGCCGATCCATACCTCCCCACCAGGCCCTGAGGTACAGGAGGGCGGAGGAGTTCCCGGAGGAGTTCGCCCTTGCGCGCACTTGCTGGTGTTGCTAGCATATTGGGCGACTACAGTTTGCCAGCCGTCACATATATCTGGGCTAATGAGGCGGGAGTAANNGGTGATCTGTGAGCGATACGGCAGGCTCTTATGTCGATGCCAGAGGTTCTTGCGGGGGAAAGATGGACAATCCGTTCGAATGCATCACGACGGACTTCAGGTTGCGGCATAAGAGGGATGTTGAAGA
Source organism: Chloroflexota bacterium (assembly GCA_017885485.1). Classification (GTDB taxonomy): domain Bacteria; phylum Chloroflexota; class Dehalococcoidia; order UBA2247; family RBG-13-53-26; genus RBG-13-53-26. Next base: position 3,579 of record JAFNFZ010000347.1, on the reverse strand, counting down.
GCTGCAAGGGGATCCCAAGAAGGCATCATCCTGTAACGCTTATAGCTGGATCAAGAAACGTCTCATCACCGCCGAACTGGCGGGCAACGCGGAGAACATTCTGGAAGTGGGGTGCGGCTGGGGCCGCAATCTGGCCTGCCTTCCAGCAGCAGTGGGGATCGACATATGTCTTCCCTTCCTAAGGACGGCAAGGAACTACGTGTCCAACGAGCTCGTTCTGGGCACCGCTTACAGTTTGCCCTTCAAAGACGGGGCGTTCCTTCTAGTGGTAATGACGGAGGTCATAGAACATCTGGAAGAACCGAACAGAGCGTTGAGGGAGATCAAGCGCGTGCTGAGCGACGAGGGTCGTCTGTTACTGTCCACCCCCAACAAAGCTCTAAGCCGGTTTGTCAGGACACCGGGGCACGTTCATGAGATGTCGTACAGGGAACTGGTGGCTTGCTTGGTCCGCCACGGGTTCACGGTGCTTGCGAGGAAGGGGAGCACGATTCCCTATCCGCCCAGCTTCTCAAGACTAGCCTGGTTCGACGACAAGTGGTTCTTTTTCTGGCCCTGGAAGCTTCTAAACTCGGTACTGGGTGTCTTCGGTTTCCTGAAGTGGGATATTATTCTCCTAGCTGAGGTCAACGAGATAGAGACGCCTGCTCAAGCCGCCCAAGGTGCAGATGTAGCGTTTCGGGCGCATGAGTAACACGTGTGACGCACGCTGACCGATGATAGCCCACAATCCCGTCCTCACCAGGCCCTGAGGTACAGGAGGCCGCAGGAGTTCCCGGAGTAGTTCGCCCTTGCGCGCACTTGCTAGTGATACTAGTATACTGGGCGACTACAGTTTGCCGGCCGTCACATACATCTGGGCTAATGAGGCGGGAGTAAGACTCCTCCCGCGCGGTTCGGCAAGGCTCGAAAGGTCGAGGTGATCTGTGAGCGATACGGCAGGGTTCTACGACCGCTTAGGCGACGCGGAGGCCGAGACATCGGACGAAATCATCCCAAGGCTCGTAAAGGCTGGCAGTGTGTTTCGCCGCAGGCTGGTGTCCGCAAAGCGAATCTTGGATGTCGGTTGCGGACGCGGCACCTCCGGTCTTTATCTCGGGCAGCTCCTTCAGGTGGAAGAGACCTACGGCGTAGAGATATCCCCCAGCAACGCGCAGGTTGCCGCCCAGAGGGGCGTGAGGACAGTGGTGCTGGATGTGGATCGGGAGGCCCTGCCCTTTGAAGATTCATGGTTCGACGCCATTTTTTGCGGCGAGGTCACCGAGCATCTGGTGGACCCTGATCATCTGCTGGGAGAGATTCACCGAACTCTCGCGCCGGGCGGTCTGTGTGTGCTGACGACTCCAAACCTTGCTGCCTGGCAGAATAGGATCGCTCTCATGCTAGGTTGGCAACCCTTTAACACCGAGGCGACCCTCTATCACGTTGTCGGGCGCCCTAGGTTCCTTCAGTACAGAGAGAGCCACGGACACTTACGCGTTCTAATCTACAAGGCTGTCCGCGATGTCTTAGCTATCCACGGCCTTTCCATAGTAGAAGCCGGGGGTGTCACCATGCACGACTGCCTGGGCGGGAGATTGCGCGCTAGTGCGAGTCTACACCTGAGGCTGTTACGGAGCGTTCTGTCAGTTGTAGACTCGTTGCGAAAGCCAGCTCGATCATTAAGTTGGGGCATATTGGTCGCGGTCAGCAAAGAAACACGCGGCGAATGAGCAGCCTGTCGCGCATGCTCCCAACGGTGGCCCGCAATCAGGCCCTTCGCAGACCGTCCATCTTCATCGCCAGGTTTGGCTGCGAGCTAGCAAGCATCCTCGCCATTCTGGTGATCCTGGCGATCGTGGGTCTTCATCTGGATGCCTGGACGGAAGGAGCTAGAGGCGACGATGCATTCATGCACCTATCCAGGGCCCAGTATGTCCTGGACTCTTTCCCTCATCTCAGTTGGTATCATCAATGGTTTGCTGGCTATCCGCCCTTCGAATTCTACGACGTAGGCTACTACATAGTCCTCGTTGCTTCCCATCTTGTTAGCGGGATTTCCCTGGAGACGCTTCTGACGGCCAGTGGCTTTGTCGGCATGGCCGCGTCGGGCGTGGCCATCTATGTCCTGGGCCGAGTCTTGGGGCTTCCCCGGCTGCTCTGTTTGGGATTTGCCTTCTTGTTCTTGGCCAATCCGGACATCTGGAACTGGCTCCTCATCGGAGGCGGCTACAAGCGGTTATTTGCCTTGCCCTTCAACCTGCTATCCATCGCCCTGGTGTATCTGCACGCAACTCAAATCGACCGCGGTGCCGAAACCAGGCTTGCCTACCTGGCCACGGTGATAGTGCTAGCCCTCAGCGCTGGCCAGGACCCTCTACTCTGGCAGTCCACCTTCGTGATGGTCTTGCTGCTCTATCTCCTCGCCATTCGCACCTGGCAGAGGAAGGTGTCTACGGTACTGAGAGTGTTCGTGCCGGTAGGGGCATTAACAGCCTGGCTGTATTTCCCCTTGCTCGCCTCCTATTTTCAGTTCACTTCAGCGCTGGAAGGAGCACCCATGCACGACACCGCGCCGGTGAATTGGGAATGGCTTTTCACTCTTCCTGTAGAGGGGAGTTTCAGGGTCACCTTTGGGCCCGCCATCACCTTCCTGTTCATATTCTGCGTCGGTATTTTCCTCGGTACCTTCAGCGCTCTACTGCGGGAGAAGCAGAAACTTCGCCCCGAGCTTGCTTTGATGCTTATCCAGGGCCTGTTTGCCGGATACTTCTTCGCCTTTGGCTACTTCCGCTTGCCTGACTCTCTATATTCGATGGCTGCCTACAGCCATGTACTGCACTTGGGACTTAGCCTCCTCATCCTCTCGATGGCGACTATCGCCGCCGCTCGCAGAGTGGGAGCCTTCGACCTGCTGACTCCTAAGCTTGGGGCGGGAATCTTGGTGGCGTTCGTGGCTTTCTCTCTGGCCAGCGGATACCTCTACCTGCCGTACATCCGAGGCTTTAATGCCTACGCTAACCCTCTAGAGCCCGGAACTGTGGATTACGCGGTCAAACCGGTTGTGGATGTGGCTAGGGAGCACTCTCGGCCGGGTCAGAGGCTGGGCGCGTTTGAGCGTTGCAACACTAGAGGTGCTAACTACGTGTATCCGGAGCAAGAGATCGTGGGAGGAAGAGCCACTAACCCCTTACCCCAACGTTACTATTTGGAATGGGCTCACGCTACTCTCATCTACCATGATGACCAGGAGGTGGTGCCCGAGATCTATTTCGACGACCGCCCAAAGGTGG
>JAFNFZ010000347.1:0-265 GCA_017885485.1 Chloroflexota bacterium | reverse complement strand
CACCGAGTTCGGGACCGCCCTTTTCTTCGAGGACCCCTCGTCTACCACCTCCGTAATCGCGCCTGCGGGCCGGACGATCGCTCTGCCCTTCCTGAAGGGAGGCGCTCCGCCTTTCTACGTGGACTTCCTGGACGTGTTAAGCTCCATGAATCTCAATTCGCAGAGGATCGTGCCGGTAAAGCTTGATGAAGCCGAGGGGCTGGAGCGATTCGACACTGCCCTCGTTCCGTACACCGAATACAGGAGAAACCAGGAGGTGCTGGAC
>JAFNFZ010000346.1:6371-8794 GCA_017885485.1 Chloroflexota bacterium | reverse complement strand
CCAGAAGCATCTGGCGCAGTTCCTCTTTGCCCTCGAAGTTCTGACGCAGGGCGTCAAGGAGCTCGCTCATACTGACCTTCTTCTCCTCGAAGACCAGCTTCTTAATGGCTGAGAGCGAGTCGACCACATTGTTCACCCCGGTGGGCATCATGTAGTTACGGTGGAAGTAGTACCACCTTCGGCAGTCCTTCCCCCTTTCGATCAGGTCGTCCACCAGGGCTGAGATGAGCGGCCGGGGCAGGTATTCCTCGTAGAGGGCGTCGGCGATGTTGCTGATGTAGACCTGCATCCCCATGAAGAAGTTGAACTGCTGGAAGGTGGCCTCGATGATGTCATCGATGGATTTGAAGGTCAGCGGGTCCGGGGTAGCCGCCCCCACCTTCTGTCCGCTGAGCCAGTCCGTCCCCTGGTTTAAGGCCAGCATCATGCAGTTGGTGAAGGAGAACATGCCCATCCCCTGGCGATAGACCATGCTCTTGCCGGGGATGGTCCAGGACATGCAGTTGGAGATGGCATAGTCCCGGGCATCCTCCAGGGGGATGCCCTTCTCCAGGAGGTAGGGGACCATCATCTTGTCGTTGAAGAAGGCCGGCTGGGCTACCCCGCTGCGGATGGTGTCGATGGCCTTTAAGACCAGCGCCCGGGGGGTCTTGTCGTTGTAGCGGAAGCAGAGGGGCGGCTGCACCGAGTGCAGTTCCCTGGTGGCCTCCAGTATGAGGTAGGAGAGCTCGTTGGAGGCATCCTTGCCTTCCTTGTCCAGCCCGCCCAGGGTGACGTTCTGCCAGGCCAGTCCCCCGCCGGCAGAGCCGAAGAGCCGCGGCGGATGGATGAAGCCCATCTCCTCGAACTTGATCCAGATCGACTCGATGAGGTTCAGGGCCTCCTCTCTGGTGACCCTGCCTTCATCAAGGTCCTTCTTGTAGTAGGGGTAGAGGATCTGGTCCAGCCTCACCCCGCAGCCCACGGAGGGGAGCTCGATGAAGCCGGTGATCAGGTGGATGAAGAAGAAGCACTGTATGGCCTCGTGCATGGTGCGCACCGGGTTCTCGGGCACCCGGTCGCAGATCCCGGCCAGCTTCTCCAGCCTCTTCTTCTCCTCCGGACGGGTCTCCGTCTTAGCCTTCTCCCTGGCCAGGGTGGCATAACGTTTGGCAAAGGTGATGGTGGCCTCCAGGGAGATGATGGCCGCCTCCAGGAAGCGCTTCTGCTCCAGGTACTCCCTGGCCTCCAGGGTTGTGTCCGCCTCGATCTCTTTGAGACGGCTCTGAGCCTCCTGGATGATGCCCCTCAGTCCCAGTTTGAAGATCTTCTCGTAGTTGGGCAGGACCATGTCCCAGGTGTAGCTGAAGACGCTCACCGGGGTATAGCCGGTGTAGGGCTTGAGACTGGCCGGCACCAGGCTGCGCTCCATGCCGTGGACCGAGAGCTTGGTCCAGTGTTTGTTGATCTCCTTGAGCTCCTTCTTGCCTGCATCATCGAGCAGGTGCTGGTACTCGTTGTCCAGGGCCTTCTCCAGCCACCGCCAGTAGAGCTCGGGGTAGAGCGGCAACGAGTAGGCATCGCTGGCCATGTTGCCCACCAGGCGCTCTCTGTCCTGGATGTAGATGGTCATGTTCTCCAGGATCTTCTTTAGGGCCCGGGCCCGCCGGGTGATCATGGGCTCACCCTCACTCTCTCTGTATGACTGGGTGATCAGCCTGGCCCGATCCAAGCAGACCTTCACCTCGGAACGGTAGCCGGCATCCATGTCCACCCGCTCCCGACCCCGGTAAAGCCCTTTCACCGCTTTGATGCATACGTTGTCTTTCAACTCTTTGATGGCCGCATCCATGACTATGCCTCCTGAGGGCGTTATTGGTCCATCCAATTATAACACTGAACGGAGAACCTGAGGAAATCCGTGGTTGTGCTGAACAGAGGAAAGCAATGAACCTGCGCTCCTATGGAGAGCCATTGAGCACCTTGCGGTATCTGCAGCTCTTGAGGTTACAGTACTGGCAGGGATCTGTGCCCTCGTGTGCCGGCAGATCTGTGCCTATGCCCACGCAGAAGGAGATCGACTTCATAGGGATCATCATGCCCTGTTCGTTCAGATGAACGCCTATCCTCTCTGCAGGGACGATGGTGAAGATGACCGTTTGGTCTTCCAGGGGCCAAGTCCCATATCCTGGACTCAGCCGTGGCCCTGTACTCATGCCGCGGCGTGCGGCGTCCCGGCAGATGCGACGGTTAACACGATCAGCCACGCTCTCCACGGCCACGGAGCCAATGCCGTCCAGCATGAGGGCAGCAGTGCTGGCTCCCTGAGCAGAGAGTTCCGATACCCTCTTCTCAAGGGCCGGGCCGATGGTACATACGACTGTAGCGAGGTAGTTGGCTTTCCGCCAGATTTTGGCGCCGTCCGGATTGCGCAATGAAAGGCC
>JAFNFZ010000346.1:1203-6312 GCA_017885485.1 Chloroflexota bacterium | reverse complement strand
AGGATCTCGTGTTTGTCGATGGTGATGGGGATCCGCTCAAGAATCTGTGTAACCATATTCGCGACTATCCGAGGTGCAGGACTGGGCTAGGGTGGGAGAGTTCGAACAGGGCGACTGGGTCTGAGTGTGCTTGGCCACCTGGGATTGCCTTGATGGATCTCAACCTCCCCCGATGGCAATGAGGATGAGAAGCTCGTCCCCGTCCTTCAATGGCTTGGCGAATTCACGAGTCAGCAACTTCTGTCCATTGACGAAGAACTGTACTTGCGGCAGTAGCTTCCCTTGTTTGCTATCGTAAACCCATTTCCTCATGGACGGGAATCGTTCGACTAGATGCTGCAGGCACTGCACGGGATCTGGCGCTGATACGTCTATAGTGTCGGGCTCCTTTGTGAGCTGAGCGAGCTGCCGAAGCAGCGAAGACATCTTGACCTTGACTGTCATCTAGCTACTCCCCCTTTTCGCTTCGTGCGCACTCGTGGCATGAGGGGTCCTTTGATACCTTCAGCTCTGTGAATGTGAGGCCAAAGCCGTCGTAGACCAAGAGCCTACCGGTCAGCAATTCTCCAATGCCCACAAGGTATTTTATCACCTCGGTTGCCTGGATGCAGCCGATGATTCCTGGTGTGACTCCAGCCACTGGGGTCTTGTCGGCTACAACTCCCTGATAGATGCATCTCAGACAGGGAGTCTCGTCAGGGATAATAGTGGTGGCTCTTCCTTCGAAGCCATGGACTGCTCCATGGAAGAGGGGCAGATTCCTACGGACGGCGACCTTGTTCAAAAGGTATCTTGTGGTGAGGTTGTCCATGGCATCAACAATAGGATAGTCAGCCACAAGGTCGAAGACATTGCCCTCCGTGATCTCTTCATGTATGGCTTCCACGCGAATGTTCGGGTTGAATGCCTCCAGTTTCTGTTTGGCTGCAGCGACCTTCTCGAGACCTATGTCTTGGCTGGTGTACAGAGTCTGTCGATTCAAGTTGCTGAGCTCCACCCTGTCACTATCGATGACCCTTATCTGCCCGACGCCAGCTGCGGCGAGATAGGTCAAGATGGCAGAGCCAAGTCCCCCAGCGCCAGCGACGAGCACCTTTGCCCTGTTGAGCTTCTGTTGGCCTTCCTCCCCCCAACCCGTTATGATCATCTGTCTCTGATACCTAGTGAGTTCTGGTTCTGTCAGCATCTCAGTCACCTCCTGTTTGTGACACCGCTAACGAGGCGAATCACGAAACGATGACGGTCCATGGTCTCTGTGATCACGATGAAAAGACTGCCCCTCCCCCAGTAACGGGAGGGGCAGCGTATCGGCATCCAGTGTCCTGTGGCAGTGCTACGGAAGCTTTGCCAGTTTGGCGGCCAGATCCGAGAGGCCCAGCTTATCCAGCTTCTCCTTGACTGGGCGACCCTTGGCGTCGAGACCCCTCAGCGGATAGTACTGTTTCATCATTGACTCCATGTCGGGTGTGGAACCTGCGGCACCGCCTTCCTTGTGGGGGACCAGCACCTGCTTTGGCAGCTGATCGTCGGCGGATGTGATCCCCATAAGGTTGTTCAGACCTCTCTTCAGCATCCAGATGCGCTCACCGCACTGCATCAACTCGTCGAGGGTGTAGGTAAAACCGGAAGTAGCGTTAATGGCATTGACCAGATCGGTCACAGTGATGGAAATCATGCAGAAATGGCACAGGGTGGCAGCACTGGTCAACTGGCCCAGGTGCTCAGATGGGACCGTTATCTGGGCTTTGCCCTCATCCACCTTGCCATCGTAGGGACCGGTCATGCCGACTTCAGAAAACGAACACCAGTTGGACTCTACGTAAAGGTTCATGTGTTGCACGTGAGAGGCGCCGATGTTCGACATGGCGAAACCAAATCCCAGGCCATGCGCTCCACGAGGGTCCGCCATAGGAAGCTCAAGGCCCTTCACCTGCATAGCATAATCGGCGGCGTTCTTGCCGATCTTCTTGGCGGCGCCCCTGGTGCCTTCCGCCAGGATGTTACCGAAGCCCTTGCGATAGGTGATCTTCTCCAACATGGCGAAGACATCATCAAGATTGCCCCATCGCAACTGACCACCGTCGAGGTCTTTCGAGGTTATCAGCCCATTCTCGAAACACTGCATACCAAAGGCAATGGTGACGCCGGCGCTTATCGAGTCAAGCCCATATTTGTTGCAGGTCTCGTTCAGCTTAAGGACGCCCGCCAGATTATCGTTCATGATTAGCGGACCGAATGAACCACAGGTCTCAAACTGTGGCCCAGCGCCTTCCTCCATGGCGTAGGGGCCTTCAGCGACCTTGACTGTTCTCTTGCAGCCAATGCTGCAGGTGTAGCAGGCATGGGGCTTGGTCAGGTACTTGGCGGTGATCTCGGAGCCATCCACTTTGGCTGCCAGGGCAGAACCTTCGCCAAGAGTGAAGTTCTTCACCGGGAGAACGCCGGTCATGGCATGGACATTCATCCCCATGTCCGTGCCGGCCATGTTGAGCGCCTGTGTGATGACGCTTTCCTTCACTTTGTCGGCCACAGTCTTCCGTATGCTTGCGTAGGCGTCAGGCGAGGCTGGCTCAACCTTACCAGTGCCGTGGACAACGACTGCCTTCAGCTTCTTGGAGCCCATGACCGCTCCTCCGCCGCAGCGGCTCAACGAGCCCCACTTCCCGTTCATGATGTTGGCGAACTTCACCAGATGCTCTCCTGCCGGACCGATGACGAGCACCTCCGCCCTACCCTTATCCCGGAACTTCTGCTCAATGGCATCGGTGGCCTGATATATGTCCTTGCCCCAGAGGTCTGAGGCATCCCTGATCTCTGCTCGGCCATCCTCGACGTACAGATAAACAGGCTTCTTGGAGGCACCTTCTATGGCGATGCCGTCGTATCCGGCTGNNGCTTCACCCCAAATACCCGTTAGTGGAGACTTGAACGATGCCACGATTCGTGATGATGTGGGGAAGTTTGTCCCGGTCAGCGGTCCGGTCGTCAGAAACAGGACACTCTTCTCAGACAATGGGTCGACATTCGGCGCAACCCGATCGAGGAACAGCTTAGCGGCCAAGCCACTGCCGCCCACGAACTGCCGCAAGACCTTTTCATCCACTTTGGTCTCCTTGACAGTGCCACTAGTTAGGTTGACGTCCAGGATCTTGCCTCTATAGGTTCCCAATTCTTGCCTCCTTCCGGTTATTCAGACAGTCTTGATGAATTCGCAACTGTTCAGACCTTGGGTCATGCCTCTGTGTCGAGAGCCAAGATGTGTGCAGGCATTTGCTGTTTGATCTCGATCGCCAAGTCTGTGGGATAGACCTGTCGATGAGCTTTCTGAGTCATATTAATATAGGGATGGCTGGTCGGTCAAATATGCCCATCCGTCGCGTGTGGAATAGAATGAGCCCTGGGTCGTCGGCCGTAAGAAGCGACCTAGGCGGCCTCAAGCTGGTCTTCTTTGAACCGACCGATCGCCGGCAGCTTCGGGTTTTCCTTGAGGTCGAACATCAGACCATAGATCACCCCGTCCTGCTGAGCCGTGGCCACGCTGATAGTGCCGATGCGGCCGAGCTGCGGGCTACCCTTGTCGACAACTTTGACCTTCTGGTTGACCTTGAACTTCTCCATGCTTTCTGCCCTCCTGTGTTTGTGCAGAATTGGCACTTAGCGCCCGTGCGTCGACAACGATTCGTGGGAAAGAGAGTGGTTTCGGCATGCCGCCGATTTATGGCAGGAGGAATACCTCCGGTTGTGCACAGAGCCGCCCCCCTCTAATCAGGGTTTCCGCGATCTCATGACACAGTTGTGACATGGCATATCGGGTCTCTCACTGTATGATATTGGGGGATTCCAGGAAAGTCAACAGGGCGCAGGGGCGACGCCGTGGCATCAGGTGGGATAGGGAGGAGCGTGGGGCCAGACACGCACTTCCCCATCGGGTAACATCTGAAGGCCGGGCCTTGTCCGCGGAATGCTATAATGGGGCGAACGGAACCTGGCCTATTTGGGTGGATGAAATGACGGGATGATGCGGACTCTCCTTCGAGTGAATCTTGCCAGCAGCCCGACAGAGCAAGAAGAGATCCCTGGCGAAGTGGCACAAGCGTTCGTTGGGGGGCGTGGTTTTGGGGCGAAGTATCTTTATGATGAGATTGTGCCAGGTACAGACCCTTTCGGCCCTGAGAACAAGATTGTTCTTGCAGTGGGACCGCTGGCGGGAACGAGCGCTCAGTCACTCTCCAAGTGGATGGTCTTGACCAAAAGCCCGCTTACAGGGACTTATACTCGTAGCCTGGGAGGTGGCGATTTCGGGGCATGGCTCAGGTGGGCTGGCTTTGAACTCATGGTCATTGAGGGCGCCGCAGATCACCCCGTGTATCTCCACATTGGGGAAGGCAAGTGCCAAATCCGCGACGCCTCAGCTATCTGGGGGAAGACCGTGAGCCAGACGCAGGAGTATTTGAGAAAGAAACACGGGACGAAAGCACGAATAGTGTGCGTTGGACCTGCGGCTGAGAAGCGAGTGCGCTACGCTGGGATCTTCAGCGGTCGCCGTGCTGCTGGCCGTGGCGGTACCGGTGCGGTGATGGCCTCCAAGAATCTGAAGGCTGTGGTGATTGAGGCTGACAGAAGGGAGACCGTGGCGGACCCAGCGGCGTTCAAGACGCTAGTCAAGCAACAGGTGAAAGGCTACAGAGAAACGATGGATGGGCTGTCCCTGGATACGTTTGGCAAGTATGGGAGCATCCTGGGCCTGGATTGGTGCTATCCGCTCTATGGGTCCTATCCGGTGCGGAACTTTCGCCACGCGGAGCTGGAAGGGTGGGAAAAGCTCTCGGCTTCTGGCCAATACGCACAGCTGATAAAGAAGCATGTTGGCTGCTATGCCTGCATGCTGAAGTGCGGGAAAGTGAGAGAGCTAGCGAGTGGCCCTTATGCGGGGGTGGTGACGGAGGGACCGCAGTACGAGACAGTGTGGTCGTTCACCGGGCCGACAGGATGTGCGAATCTCGAGGCCACGTTGTATGCAGACTATCTGTGTTGTGAGCTGGGCCTGGACACTATCAGTACAGGGGGTGCAATCGGCTTTGCCTATGAGTTGTTCGAGAGGGGCATCCT
>JAFNFZ010000346.1:671-1189 GCA_017885485.1 Chloroflexota bacterium | reverse complement strand
GACATCCTTGCCGAGGGGGTAAAGAGAGCGGCTGAACGCATCGGTAAAGGATCTGAGGCATATGCCATGCATGTCAAGGGCCAAGAAATGCCGGGATACGATCCACGGGCACTGAAGGGGCTAGGGATGAGCTATGCTTTGAGCAACGTAGGGGCACATCACCATTATGGCTACGTCGGTCAGGAGATCGGCAATCCCAGGCCACGGCCTCTGGACCCTGCAGCCGAGGAGGGCAAGGGAGACGTCCTGAAATACAACCAGGATTTCACAGCGGCGATTGAACTGGCTAACTGCTGTGCCTTCCCCGTCCACAACCTGGAATTCTTCGATCTGCAACTGCTGGGCAAGATGCTTGCGGTGGCGTTGGGCGTGCCCCGGTTTGAAAGCGAGGAGTATCTTTGGTACGTGGGAGAGAAGGTATACAATCTGGAGCGCTGTTTCAACATCCGCGAGGGCTTCGCGAGAAAGGACGACAGACTGCCGAAGCGAATGTATACCGAGCCCCTGAAGGGCGGAAT
>JAFNFZ010000346.1:0-641 GCA_017885485.1 Chloroflexota bacterium | reverse complement strand
GCGCTATCATCATGACGGGGCGAAGAAGATCATAAGCTGATCGCCATCTCTCAGGCGCCTGGCGAATTGGTCCCCCCGCACCTTCTTGCCATTGATGAGGAAGCGTATCAATAGCAGGGGTTTGCCTTCCTTGTCGTAGGTCCACCTTCTCATTGATGGATACTGATCCACGACCATTCGGAGGCATTCTGACGTGGTGGACGCTCTTACCTCGAGTACCTGTGGTGNNGAGATGGCTCAAATTGAGGAGCAGGGGATGCATGGTGACATCTACGGCTGCTTTCTTCCTCATTGTCCATCCTTGCCCCTGCAAATGAGAGATCACGGTGGGAGTTGTCTGCGACGCTGAGCAATTTCCGGGGCGTGCCGCGATTATTCTACCACACTCGATTGGAGGTCTCACGTATCTGTCTGACTTGACATGCGAGGGGGGAGGCAAATATGATGACGGAGCGGGCAATTGGGGGACAGGATTGACCCTGCTCTGACCATCTATTGGCATAGACTCCTTGCTGTGTGCTGCGATACAGTGTTTGGCGCGAGGCAGGGACTGCGTTCGGGATCTCCACGAGCCCCAGAAGCCCATTTGAGTCCAGGGAAATCTTCGAAGGAGGAAAGACAACTGTGGCAGAGTCTTATGA
>JAFNFZ010000345.1 GCA_017885485.1 Chloroflexota bacterium | reverse complement strand
TCGTTGTTCGGGCTGAGGTTGACAGCCCCTATTAGCTGGACTATCCTAGGCGCACTCCACGGCGATACAGACTCATAGAATCTTGCCGCTCTGTCGGGGCATAGGTAGGAAGGGGTGAACAACCCTGCTTCTTTTGGAATGTTCCACAACCGGGACCGGAAACGCAGCGGGCGTCACCAGCCCCTTCATCAGTTTCAAGAAGAGGAGGTTTCATGACCGCTAAGAGACGGGTACAAATCATCGCCAGTGACGCTGGCGGCACCATGACCGACATGATGATCGTGGATACCGACGGCAATTTCACTATCGGGAAGGCAGCTACCACTCCCAGAGATCAATCCCTGGGTTTCTGGGAATCGCTGGTTGATGGCCTGGAATACTGGGGGATAGACTTCAACAAGGAAGCCAAGAATATGCTACCGGGTGTTGAGGCTGCCGTCTACAGCGGCACTACCATGATGAACGCTCTCATCACGGAGACCGGTCGCAAAGTCGGAGTTGTCACCACGCGCGGCGACGAAGACATCTTCCTCCACGAGCGCAGCGCGCAGAAGTGGAAGGGCTATGCCTACCAGGACCTCCTCCATCATGTCACCCATCACGGCAACAATCCCCTTGTACCTCGACGCTTGGTAAAGGGAGTGGAAGGGCGTGTTGACATGTTTGCTCTGGAGGTGATTCCGCTCTACGAGGACATGGCACACAAAGTTGTCGAGGAGTTGCTTGATGAGAACGTAGATGCCATTGTAGTCTGCTTCCTGCACTCCTTCGTGAATCCAGCCCACGAATTGAAGATAGAGCAGATAGCCAACGAAGTCATGGACAAACGCGGCCAGAAGGTCCCAGTCTACCTCTCGCATAGACTGTGCCCTATCATGAGAGAGGTGGGACGGCTGAACACCGTTGTGCTTCACGCCTATGTTGCCGAGCCGGGACGCGAGCAGCTTTTCAAGATCGAGGAGCGACTCAAAGCCTCAGGCTACCAACACCCTCTTCAGATAGTGCTGGCGCACGGTGGCTTAACAGACATCCGCTATCCCCGACTCTATGAAGCCAGCTTTTCTGGGCCAATCGGCGGCCTCATGGGCGCCTGCTATCTATCCCAATCCATGGGCATAGACAACTGGGTATGCTCCGACATGGGTGGCACAAGCTTTGATGTAGGTCTCATCAGGGGTGGGCAACCACTCATCGAGCGGGAAGTTGTCATCAACCGCAGAATCTACAACATACCGACTCTGCAGATGGACACCATCGGGGCCGGTACAGGCATGTACGTCACCATTGACCCGATCACCAAGCGCGTCAACATTGGTCCAGAGAGCGCCGCTGCGGATCCGGGTCCGGTCTGCTACGAAATGGGTAACGAGATACCCACGGTAATGGACTGTGCGCTGATAATGGGTATTCTGAATCCAGACAACTACCTTGGTGGGAAGAAGAAACTCAACAAGCAAAAGGCCCTCAAGGCCATCAAGGAGAAGTGCGCTGACGTCCTCGGCGTTGACCCCTACTACTTCGCGGACGGCGTTTACAAGCTCATCAACAGCAGAATGAAAGAGCACATCCGCTCGGTGCTGCATGCCCGCGGCTTCTCCCCGGCAGCTTATCACCTACTCTGCTACGGAGGCGCCGGTCCTATGCATCTAGCTGGATACTGCGAAGGCCTGCCCTTCCGCGGTGTGGCCACCATGCCCTGGGCCGCTGGCTTCTCGTCTTTCGGCTGTGCCGCGGTAGATGTCACCCACCGCTATCAGAAGTCAGTGCCTGTGCTTCTGCCAGCCGGAGCAGATGCTTCCTACAAGCTTCTGATGGGGCAGTTGCTCATCAACGTAGGATGGGATGAGCTGGAAAAGCAGGCAGCCGCTGACTTCGCTGCCGAGGGACTCCCTTGGGAACAAGCCAAGGTCCAGCAAGTAGCCTACGTCCGGTATGGCGGTCAGATGGAAGACCTCGAAGTGGTATCGCCGGTTTCGCGGATCAATAGTCCCGAGGACATGGACAAACTCGTAGCCGCGTTTGAGAAGCTCTACGAGAAGGTTTATGCCGGTGTGGCCAAGCATGAGCGCGCTGGTTTTCAGATCATGGAGCTTGGCATTACCGCCAGTGTTCCGAAGGTCAAACCCAAGCTGGTGAAGCACCCGATTGAAGGGAAGTCACCCCACAAGAGCACCATCAAGGGCGAGAGGGAGGTTTACTACGAAGGGAAATGGAGCAAGGCAACGATATACGATATGGATCGCCTGAGACCCGGGAATGAAGTGAGCGGCCTAGCCGTCATCGAGGCTGCCGCTACCACATTCTTCCTGCCACCAGGAAGACATGCCAGGGTGGACGAATGCCTGCTAATCTGGCTCACGTAGGATCTCACTGGAACGGAAAGGCAACTAGAGGAGGTCACGATGACTAAGGGAAAGGGATTGGGAGACGGAGGAAAGACTCTCAAACAGATGCTCGAAGAGGGGAGGACACTGCTTAAGGAGACTGAGTGCTATGCCGGCATCACGAAGCCGCACATTTTGAAGAGCGACCCTATCAAGGCTGAGCTCTTCCACTCCGGCATAATGTCTTCGTTGATCGCTGGGCGGGAGACCTGCAGACAGGTGTCGGGATCACCTTACGTTCGCGAAGTGGCTGAGCTTTGCATGGGCCTCTATACCCCAGAGGGGGATAACGTCGTTCAATCGACTGGCATACAGGTCCACGTCAAACTCATGGGGGACAACATCACCTGGATGATCGAGAACAACTACGAAGATGACGTGGGGATACACGAGGGAGATCTTTTCCTGGCCAACGATCCGGTGATAGCCGGAGTTCATGGCGCCGACAACTACGATATCCTGCCCATCTTCTGGGAGGGCGAACTGGTAGCCTGGGTCTGCACCGTCATCATGGAGATGGACATAGGAGCCGTCAGCCCGGGCTGCATGCCCTGCACCGCCGTGGAGCGTGCCGGAGATGGCCTGAAGTTCGACTGTGAGAAGATCGGCGCCAATGACAAGATAAGGCGCGATTTCGAGATCAGAATCGAAATGGGGTTGGATCTGGCCGACCTGTTCCTCCTGGACCGGAAAGGGGCGGTAGCAGCCAACATCCGCGTTCGCGAGGACATCAAGGATATCATTCGGGAGTTTGGCCTCGATTACTTCAAAAAGGCCATAAGGGAGCTCATCGAAGAGGAGCGCCGCAATCAGATTGCCCGCATCAAGCAGCGCACNNCCAGCAAGGAAGGACGTGATACGCCTGATTCCAATGCAGATGGATATATTGCCAGAAGGGAAAATGGTGCTCGACTTCGATGGCGTCGGTGAGTGGGGCTGGCATGCCTACAATCCCACACCCAAGGCTCTGTGGGGCGGGCTGTCAATAAGCGTAGTCCAGACGCTTTCGTACGACGGCCGCGCCAACCTGGGGTCCCTTCTTCCCTGCGACATAAAGACGCCTCCGGTCGACTCACTGTTCAACCCCAGCCAGATCAAGAAGCTGGCCACAGGCAATCCCTGGCCATCGATAATAGACGTATTCAGCCTCTGGTGCGGCATGCTGGGGACTTCCTTCTACATGCGTGGATTCAGAGAGGAGACCTTCAACTATGTATCCGGATCCGGCTGGCAGCTCGCCGGCTATGACCAGTTTGGCAACAAGCGCCCGATGCTCGCTGGCGGCCCGGGCGTGTTTGGGGCAGGCGCCACGGGCGTGTGCGATGGAGTAGACACGGGTGGATGGTTGCCCACTCCCGAGACCGATGTGGGCAATTGGGAAGTGTGGGAGCTCTTCATGCCCGAGATGTACATGTCCCGGATGCTCAATCTGTACTCCGTGGGCTACGGTCGTTACCGTTCCGGCGTCTCAATGGGAAGCATGGACATGCTTCACCGGTTGACCCTTGGCATAAGCAGCGGCGCTATAGGGGCGGCTCACGACCGCATCATCCCCAACATCGGTCTGTTCGGCGGGTACCCCGGCGGCAAGCGGAACAGCTTCCTAGTTCGCTATCACAACTTCCAGGATATTGTGAACAAGAGACTGCCCCTGGTTCATGAGATCGGTCACCCAAAGGAGTTCCTGAGCTATCCTTACGCTGAGATCATGTACTTCGATTACATGCCACCCTGCATGGAAGTCTTTGACAAGGACGTCTACGTCGTCGACAACTCCTCAGCCGGCGGCTTGGGCGATCCCATCGAGAGAGACCCCGCGCTGCAAAAGACAGACCTGGACAACGGGCTGACCAACGAAGAGATAAGCCGCAACATGTACTGTATCGCCGTCCACTACGACGAGAAGACAAGGGAGTGGAAAGTCGATGACGAGGACACCAAGAAGCTCCGCGCCGCCAAACGGAAGCAACGGCTGTCGCGGGGGGTGCCAGTGGAACAGTATTGGCAGAAGGCCCGCCAACGAATCCTTGACAAGAAGCTGGACCCCATGCTGCAAGAGGCCTACCGGAGCAGCATGAAACTGAGTGAAGGCTTCACCCGGGACTACAAGGATTTCTGGGCGTTGCCCAACGATTTCGCTTTTTGAGGGGTGAGAAGATGTCATACAGCAAGAGCGATTTGAAGGACCTCTACGAAGGGAAGCTGCCTTGGCCCAAGATCAAGGAGATCATGAGCCGGCCCAAGGACGATGACCGGTTTGAGAAGTACGTCGAGATACTGCAGGAGCGCATGCCATGGAAAGAGAAGATACTCTTGCCGATCGGAGAACACCTCTACATTGTGGAGAAGGGCACGGAGCGGATCGTGAAGTGTGATTGCGGCCACGAGTTCGGCGAATACCGGCGCAACTGGAAGCTGAGCGCGCTGATCTTTGCCAGAGACACCAAGGAGAAGCTGGAGGAGGTGTACCCCGGCATCAAGTGTCCCTGGCCGGAGTTCTGCGAGGTGCGCGAGTTCTACTGCCCGGGCTGCGGCGCCCTGCTGAAAGTCGAGAGCGTGCCGGTGGGACACCCCGTCATCTTCGACTTCCTGCCTGACCTCGATGCCTTCTACGGCGACTGGCTAGGGAAGCCACTCCCGAGCAAGAAGGAGTTCACAGACATGTCCCACGAGGTCACTATGGAGTGGCGCTTGAAGCACGGCTAGAGTCGCGCAACACATGCCCGGAATGTCTAGATGAAGCGCTCAAAGCGGTCCTTCTTGGCCTTGCATATCGGACAAACCTCCGGCGGGCCTTCACGGGCACATAGGTAACCACAGACTCGGCATCTCCACACCGGCAGAGGCAGTGCTCCCAGAACAGCCTGTGTTTGTTCTTGTTTCATCCTTTCCCCAGGCGGCGGGCGACGCTCCGGAATGCTGCCAACTTCCTTTTCGCCGTTCACGACGGCCTGAGACACATAGAGACCTCAATAACAGGTGCCATAATCGCTGAGGTCGGCGTCTCTGTAGTAACATGGGCAGATGATGTCGAGGTCTTCCTCCTTCACTCCGGTGGACAGCCTGCAAGGACAGGCCCAATATCCATACCTCTTCTGGTTGACCAGGAGCCCCTTCACCAGTTCCTTGGTAAGCTCGATTTCGGGATTGAGATGATATCCGGCGGACTCGGCTTCCGTTCTGAGCCTCTCATACAGTCCATCGACATCCTTCTGGGTCACCGCATCGCCTCATTCATGCCTTTGATTTCACGGCATTCTTAATTTCATCCTCTTTGAATCCGACAATGCACTTTCTCTCATCCAGCACCAATGTGGGAAAGGAGCAGGCGGGATTCCATTTCTTAATGGTCTCAGTGGTTCTAGCCTTTTCATCGGGTTTCAAGAGGTCAACGTCCACGTAGTAGTATTCAACGCCCAGATCATTCAGCAGCCCCTTTGTCTTCTTGCACCAGGGACAGGTGCTCAGGGCATACAGCATCACATGCCCCACGTTCTTGCCCGGCACATGCTCAACATTCATGCGGTGTCCTCCTTCTGAGACCATTATACAGGATCAGGAAGGGGTCACCGCCGATCGGTCGGTCTCTATATGAGGAGAACACCAAACCCAAACCCAGCCAGGCAGTCCCTCCTTTGACGGTTTGTCTCCAAGACTCATACAATGTCAGCACAATGGAGGTGAAGCCATGCTTGCGACGTTTTCTCTCAAAGACAAAGTGGCCATTGTCACCGGCGCAGGTCGGGGGATAGGAAAGGCCATCTCTCTCGGTCTTGCGGAGTCAGGCGCTGACGTTGTTGTCGCCGCTCGTACAACAGCGGAGATCGAGCGTACGGCCACTGAGATCCGTGCCATGGGCAGGAAAGCCCTTTCCATAACCACCGATGTCACTGCCAGCGACCAGATATCCACCATGGTGAGTAGATCATTGGAGGAATTCAGTCACATTGATATCCTGGTCAACAACGCTGGCGGTGGCCCGAAGAGACCAGCCCTGCAGCAGAGCGAACGCTACTGGGATGCCATCATGCGACTCAACTTGACCAGTGCCCTGCTGTGCAGCAAGGCGGTGGCAGAGACTATGATCAGGCACGGAAAGGGTAGCATTATCAACATCGCCTCCGTAATCGGACGTGGCAATATGCCGCACTACACAGCATACGCCGTCTCCAAAGATGCCGTCATCACCCTGACTCATCGTCTAGCTCTGGAATGGGCCCAATACCACATTCGGGTCAATGCCATCGCACCGGGTTTCGTGGAGACCGAAATAGCCGCAAGATACTTCACCGAGGACGAGGATCTTTGTGAGGAGTTGAAGAGAGTCCCTCTGGGAAGGGCTGGCAAGCCTGAGGACATAGTGGGTGCCGCCATCTACCTCGCCTCCGATGCCTCGGGTTATGTCACCGGCAAGACGATTGCCATCGATGGAGGTCTCACTCGGGCGTGAGGCAGTCGCTGGCCTGCCTCCGGCACGTGCAGCATCCTTCACGCTTCGTTCCGAGACTCAGTCATTGTACTACCCATGAGCCCGTGCTCGTGCCATGGTGAAGTCACCTCTCAAGCACACTGGTGGATGTCAGGAAGAACCCGACAGACAGTACGGGGCAGAGTCGCCAGAATCGGAGTCGGAGTATACTTGGTTCAGGACTTATCCTATTTACAGGAAGACGATCAACAACGCTTGCAGAACCACCCACCAGTGACAACAGCGGCACGAAATCAATGACGATATCTGAAGAGCATCAAACACAGAGAAAGGATTGATCGATGTCAGAGAAGGATGTTTATCTGCAACTTCTGGAGTCTATCAACAAGGCCGATCCGCATGTGGTAGGCCTGCCAGTGACGCCATCGATGCTGAAGGTTCTCAGCCTGCAGTTCACTCCTGAGGAGGCCCGATTGGCTCTTCAGGTGGGCCTCACCGGCGGGACGCTCGGTGAACTCTCGGCCAAGACGGGTATAGAGAAGACAAGACTCAAGAAGATGTTGGAGACCATGGCCTACAAGGGCACGATGTGGATCGACCCTGGAAAGGATGACCCCGTCTACCGGGTTCTGGGGAGCTGTGCCCCGGGCCTCATTGAAACGGCCCTGATGGGCAACATCAGGTTTCCGTATGACGTGGAACTGGGCAAATCGTTTCATCAAGCCCTATATGAATGGGCCAGAGACAGGCTCTGCACACTGGGATTCCCCTTCGCACCCGTGTGGGCTCATCCCTGGGCATTGCCCAGTGACGCCCGTCCGGAGGAGAACCTGATCGATTTCCTGAAGGCGCAGGATTTCTTCTGCGTATCTACCTGTCCCTGCCGCCTCTCCCACTGGCTTGCTGAACCGGGCAATCACTGCAAGCACATGCTGGAGACTTGCCTCCACTCCGGGGACATCGGGCGATGGTGCGTGAAATACGGCATGGCCCGCGAGATCACCCTGGATGAGGCTCTTGACTTGTTGCGCAAAGCCAATGAAGACGGGTTGGTCCACACCATCAATATCGAAGGCTTCATATGCAACTGCTGCACCGATTGCTGTCCCCTGTTCATGGGATTCTATGACCTGAAGACCAAGACAATGATCCCAACTCCATTCATTCCGGCCTTCGACAGAGACCAGTGCAACGCATGTGGTTCCTGCATCGACATCTGCCCCGTGAAGGCGTTGAAGATGGATGATATCCCCATAGTTGAT
>JAFNFZ010000344.1 GCA_017885485.1 Chloroflexota bacterium | reverse complement strand
CTTCCCGGTGAACCTCTACGGGCCGGGGGACAACTTCGATCCTGAGTCCTCGCATGTCATTCCCGCTTTGATCCGCAAAGTGATGGAGGCCAAGGCGATGGGCGGGAAGGTTGTCGCGGCCTGGGGGAGCGGCAGGGCCAGCCGTGAGTTCCTCTACGTCCAAGATGCGGCTGAAGGCATTCTGCTGGCGACGGAGAGGTACGACAAGCCTGAGCCCGTCAATCTGGGGGCCGGGTTCGAGATATCCATCAAGGATCTGGCCGAATTGATATGCGAGCTGGTGGGCTTTGATGGTGTCATAGAATGGGATGCGTCAAAGCCAGACGGCCAGCCCAGGAGGCGGCTGGACACCAGCAGAGCCAAGAAGGAGTTCGGATTCGAGGCCAAAGCGGATTTCAGGGAGGGGCTCAAGAGAACAATTGACTGGTACAAGACCTCAGGAGCCCTGCAGGACTCGATTCCTCGAGCGTAGAGCAGAGTCTATTGCACCGTTTGCCTATCGGGCCAAAGAAAGGCAAATCAAGTCAAGTTCAACTCGGCCGATCACGAAAAAGACATGGTGAGTAGGAAGGCAAAACCCTCATTGGCCAGTCGGGCTCTAAATAGGCTGTATGCACCGCTGTTATATCGACTGATACTCAGCGAGAGAGCGTTCCTACTATCCCAGAAACACGGTTTCCATCTGACCCCAAATCACTACTATCAGCCAGTACCTGACACTACAAGATTAGGGGACGACCTGTGGCTCAGGCGCTCCGAGCTCGCGGGCCTTCACATGAATGACGAGCGACAACTAGAGCTCCTCTCCATCTTCCAGTCGAGGTTCAGGGATGAGTATGAGTTGTTCCCCCGCACCTCGACCGGGAAAGCCTCTGAGTTCTACCTGGACAACCATGCCTTTGTCAGCGTCGACGCGGAGATCCTATACTGCATGATCAGACACTTGAGGCCTCGCAGGATATACGAGATCGGCGCAGGCATGTCCACCTATCTCTCCGCACAGGCAGTGCTCAGGAATGAGCAGGACGGCTGTCCGCCCTGCGATCTGGTGGCGATTGAGCCGTATCCGAATCCAACTCTGAAGGATGGCTTCCCTGGCCTTTCTAGGCTGGTACCCAAGGAAGTTCAGGACGTTCCCCTATCAGAGTTCCAGAAACTTAACGAGAATGACATCCTCTTCATTGACTCCAGTCATGTTTTGAGAATAGGCAATGATGTGCAATATGAGTATCTCGAGTTGTTGCCCAGACTCAATAGGGGTGTTGTTATTCATGTGCACGACATATTCATGCCTGCTGAGTATCCGAAAGAGTGGGTGATTGGAAAGCGGCGATTCTGGACAGAGCAATACCTACTCCAGGCATTCCTGGCCTTCAATAGCTCTTTCGAGGTGCTCTGGGCAGGAAGTTATATGCATCTAAAACATCCCGAGAGGCTGCAGGTCGCCTTTGCCTCATATGACAAAGGCAGGACCATGCCTGGAAGCTTCTGGATGAGAAAGGCAAGGTAAGTCTAATGAAAGACAGCCTCTCGCCACCATTTGATCCAAGAGCGGTGCCGAGTTTTGCCACGATCTATTGCCATTTCTCGAGGCCCCAACTGTGAGCAAGTGCCCTACGCTAGGCGAGCTTCCACCTCCCCCACCAGGCAAGAAGGGCTGGCCGTGGACTGAGGAGAGCGAACGACTTCCCGACATGATGCCGGATGGCAGCCCCTGGCCCAGGATCAGCATTGTCACGCCGAGCTACGACCAGGCGAGATTTATTGAAGAAACGATCCGTGCGGTCCTGCTCCAGGGGTACCCTGAGCTGGAATATATCATCATTGACGGCGGCTCAACCGACGACTCTGTGGAAATCATAAAGAAGTACGAGAAATGGCTGGCTTACTGGGTATCGGAACCGGACCAGGGGCAGAGCCATGCCATTAACAAGGGCTTCGAGAGAGCCTCTGGGCACCTATACTCATGGCTGAACTCTGACGACTATTTGGTCGAGGGTGCCCTCAATGACATCGCGCTGGCATATCACGCAGCACCCACTGCTGGAGCATGGTGTGGAGCCTGCGAATGTATAGATGCCACTGGCAAGAGGATGTACATCCGCTGGCCCAAGCGTCTGGACGCTGAAGGACTCGCCAGATGGAATGAAAACAGTATTGGCCAGCCAGCTTGCTTCTTCTCAGCAGGGTCATGGCAGAGATGCGGCCCACTGGATGAAGCCTTGCACTACGGGATGGATCTCGATTTCTGGCTCAGGTTGGCAAAGGTCTACCTGATCGAGCGAGTGCCCCACGAAATTGCAGTGGAACGCGATCACCCAGAAGCCAAGACTGGCAGAGACAGGGGAAAGATGTACGCTTTCCAGTGCCTCATACAATTCCGTCACGGCTACGAGCAACAGGCTATCGAAGACATCGCGCACTGGATGAACGACTATCTGAGCCTGAAGAAGCGCATAGATGCCCTCTTCAGACTCCCTCTAGCGAGGCATGTCCTCGCACCTGTGGCACGCAAAATACTCGCAAGGATATCCGTCCACTAACGGGCCATGAAATCACAAGTCGACAGGGCCATGTCCTCCACCATAAGCACCAATTTCCTCTGCCTTGCTGTCCGACATGACCTGAACAAGCCACACAGTTCATCGGCAGGTACCACCGCCGCCAATAGTCCAAGCAGAGACTGCCGGGGGTCATGGCATCCGAGAACACTGCTGGCGCATGGCTACGGCGACAGCTCGAAACACAATTCGAGATGCCCCATTCACGACCGCGCTATGTCCGCGCCCATTCGTGTATACTTGAGCAGGCAACGACAGTTGATACCGCAACTCAAGTAGGGCCACTACGGAACCTGGAAAATGGAAGAGATGTCTCCAAAGGTGAACTTCGTGTGGTTCGCGTGGCAACTGCATGCCAGCCATTCCGGCTACCATCAAATCGTCAGACACTTGGGCGCACCCGATACAAATGCGGAAATGCGACTGTCGCTTTTCCCCCGATTGCTCAAGACTGTTCTTAGCAGAGGGCCGCAGCGGCGCGTAACGTATCTGGTGCGTCATCTTTCAGGGATACCGCTATACTCATCAAACGCCATGTTTCCTGAGTTGGACACGATTCTCAAGATGGTGTTCCGGAGGAGAGAAGTCTTTCATTTCATCTACGGCGAGTTCTCCTACCGGTTCTCCGGCTTTTTGCCGCGACTGCGAGGAAGTCAACTCATCTGCACGTATCATCTGCCACCGGCGTGGCTATCGGAGTTCATCCCGGACAGGCACACGGGTCATCTGTCCAGACTGGATGCAGTTGTCGTGGTTGCCTCGAACCAGATCGATTACTTTGCCCGCTTCCTGCCAAGGGAACGGGTGTTTGTAGTCCCTCACGGTGTCGATACCCAATTCTTCAGGCCCGGGGCCACCAGCGACATCTCTGCCGGGGACACATGTCTATTTGTGGGCGATCACCTGAGGGACTTCTCCGCACTTCGAGCGGCAATCCAAGTCATTGCCGCTCGAAGACCGCAGACCCGATTCGTTGCAGTGACACCAGAGCGCAACTTCCCACACTTCACAGGCCTACCTCAAGTTGTGCTCGAAACCAACCTACCTGACGAGCAAATCTTGCGNNATCAAACCTCGGCATTGCTGATGCAGCCGATGATGGATTGCACTGCAAACAACTCGATCCTCGAGGCAATGGCATGTGGGCTCCCGACGGTGGCAACGGACGTGGGGGGTGTGAGAGACTATCTTGACGATTCCTGTGGTGTTCTGGTGCCGCCCGGCGACTCAGAGGGTCTGGCCCGTGAAGTCATCGGCCTTCTTGGGGATGATTCACGCCGGCGCGCGATGTCAGGCAATAGCCGGACCAGGGCTCTGCGATTCGAGTGGTCAAAGGTTGCCACAGAGCTGCAACAAGTATACGAAAAGGTGCTAAGCACCTCTGCGCATCGCCGCACGATCAATACGGACCAACGTTAGACAGAAATCCTCCTGCCTGGTAGGCACCTTGATCCACTCCCGACGAGATGACAAGTGGATTGCCGCTTCTTGGGTTTGAATGGTAGACTGGCACATCATAGAAATGGGCTTGCTCAATTGCCAGAACGGGACAGCAGGACAATCGCCTAGCCTGTTGCCCGCATGCTTCTGCGCCGCCCTGCCTCATTCAGCGACCGAGGGGCGGCAGGTTGCCCCTCCGTTCCGAGGTGACGCGGCGTTCTCAAATCAGTCGGGATACTGGAGCACGCCGGGGAAATCGAGACCCCGGTCGAACGAGCAGGGCCACCGTTGGAGTCATGAGCAAGCGCCCACCAGCGGGAGCACCCACCAGGAAGATACATGGCATCTGATGGCATGACAGTCCTTGTTTTGGGCGGGTCCGGGATGCTAGGCCACAAGCTGTGGCAGTCGCTGGCTGGGCGGTTTGACACGTACTTCACGTTGAGAAGCCAGATCGAGTCTCGTTTCCAGTCTGGCTTGTTCGACCGGTCACGGGTCTTGACCGGTGTGACTGCAGGGGACTTCGAGAGCGTCGCAGGAGTCATTAATTCAGTCCGGCCAGCGGTCGTCGTGAACTGCATCGGCATTGTGAAGCAGGCTGCCGCGTCTGGTGACCCGCTGGCGAGCATCTCAGTGAACGCGCTTTTCCCTCACCGCCTGGCGCAGTTATGCTCACAGAAGAGGGTCAGGCTGATTCACATCAGCACCGATTGCGTCTTCTCGGGTCGCAAGGGGAACTACACGGAGGATGACGTATCCGATGCCGAAGACCTCTACGGAAGGACGAAGTTCCTGGGTGAGGTGGGCAGCGGCGGGTGTCTGACGTTGCGCACCTCTATGATCGGGCGGGAATTAGAGACCTCTCACGGTCTGATCGAATGGTTCCTGAGTCAGGAGGGCAAGACCGTTCTTGGCTACAAGCGAGCCATCTTCAGTGGATTCACCACGATTGCCTTGGCCGAGATCATCGCGAGGCTAATCACTGAGCATCCGGACCTGCACGGGGTCTGGCATGTAGCATCGAAACCTGTCAGCAAATTGGACCTTCTGGAACTGGTCCGGGACGCCTACGGACTGACCATCAAGATCGAACCTGATGAATCCGTTGTCTGTGACCGCAGTCTGAATGGTGATCGATTCCGGCAAGTGACGGGCCTGATTGCACCCGCCTGGCCGGCTATGATCCGACAGATGTGCGAGGATCGAACTCCGTATTCACAATTGAGGGGGTACCATGCCAAACAACATTCTCAGTAAGAAGAGAGTCGTAGTCACTGGAGGCACCGGATCGCTGGGGAAAGTCCTGGTCCGTAGACTGCTGAGCGCCGAACTGGGGACGCCCAAGACAATTACGGTGTTTTCGCGTGATGAGGCCAAGCAGCATGCCATGCGCCTGGCCTATCAGACCCAGAAGGGGGCCACGGATGAGGTCATCTATCGGAATTTCGAACAGATTCTGCAGTTCCATATCGGCGATGTGAGGGACTACCACAGTGTCTGTGCCGTCCTGCGCAATGCTGACGTTGTCTTCAACGCGGCGGCGCTGAAGCAGGTGCCCACATGCGAGTATTTTCCTTTCGAGGCGGTGCAGACCAACATCGGGGGTCCGGAGAACGTTGTTCGGGCAATCCGGGAGAACGACCTGGCAGTCGAGACGGTGGTGGGCATTTCTACAGATAAGGCATGCAAGCCAGTGAACGTCATGGGTATGACCAAGGCGATACAAGAACGGTTGTTCATAGGGGCGAATCTGAATTGCCCCGACACGAGGTTCATCTGCGTGCGCTACGGCAACGTGTTGGCATCCCGGGGGTCGGTTGTTCCGCTATTCCACGAACAGATCCGCAATGGCGGACCAGTGACGATTACCACGGCTGACATGACGCGGTTTCTGCTCAGCCTCGATCAGGCGGTAGACACTATCTTTGCAGCGTTACGCGAAGCCAGGCGTGGGGAGATGTATATCCCTCGGGTGCCGTCAGTTCGGGTTGTTGACCTGGCAGAGGCGCTCATTGCCGGGCGACCCATCAAGACAACCATCACAGGCATTCGCCCGGGTGAGAAGGTCCATGAGATTCTGGTGTCGGAAGAGGAGGCCTATCGCACCATAGAGCGAGGCAACTACTATGTGATCCTGCCGATGCTGCCGGAGCTCAGGCCGTCTGGAGATGTCATCGGTCACCTGGAAAGAGAGTTTAGTTCGGCAGACAACGTGATGAGCAAGGCCAGGTTACCTGCGCTGCTGAAGAAGCACAACCTCAGGGTTGAAGACGGGATCACGTCGGAAGAGGATATCTTGGCATGAAGGTCTTGATGCACGGTTGATGGCAGGAGTTGTGAGTACAGGGTAATGGGAGTTCTCGACACTCGCCCGGCTATCAAGCGTGTGGTTCAGAATCTCAAGCGCCTTTTCTCAAGGTGTTTATGCCTACTGGTTTTGCCTATCTGCGAACTCACGGCGGCTATGCTGAGGTATGTCCCTGCCAATATTGCCTATCACACTTTCTATAGGCACGGCTTTCATCTGCTCAAGAAGCATTACTATCTGCCAATCCCTGAAGAGGAGGATTTGAACGAGGCGTTCCAGGAAAGGCGCTCTGCTATGGTTGGTCTGGACATGAATGAGGCATATGCGCAGGATATCCTCCAAACCGTATTCCCTCTGTATCTGGAGGAATTCAGGCAGTCTTTTCCTCTCCACCAATCATTGTCCGAGCAGGCTCAGTTTCACCTCATCAACGGAAGTTTCATGGCCATCGATGCGCATGTCTACTACTGCTTCATCCGCCACTTCGGGCCAAAGACCATTGTCGAAATCGGAGGTGGAGCTTCAACAATGTTGGCGGCAGCGGCATGTCAGCGCAATTTGGAGGAAACCGGTAGGTCACCGCACCTCGTAGTGATCGAGCCCTTCCCAATTCCTCGTTTGAAGCAAGCTAGCCCCAATCTGCTGCGCCTCATTGAAGACAAGGTTCAGCATGTGGATCTGGGTTTGTTCACTTCACTTGAGGCGGGCGATATTCTTTTCATCGATTCATCTCATGCACTGCGGGCAGGCGGTGATGTGCAACTGGAGTACTGCGAGATTCTGCCGCGTCTGAGACCAGGTGTCATGGTACATATCCACGATATTTCGCTTCCGAAGCCCTATCCTGGTGTCTACTTCGATAGTCAACTCTATTGGAATGAACAGTGGGTGTTGCAGGCGTTTATGTGCTTCAATTCGAGGTTTGAGGTGCTCTGGCCAGGAAACCACATGATGCTGAGATACCCCGAGAGTGTTCTGGCAGTGTTTCCAGAGTACCACGAGATGCGAAGGTCGTTTCCCATGGCCGAACCATCGAGCTTCTGGATGCGAGTCAGGTCATGAGGCTATCGAAACAAGCGCGCCGTACTATGCGTGAGATACGGTTCCACGATGAAGGAGCAGCAATATGAAGGTCATGACCATTCTGGGCACCCGCCCTGAGATCATCCGTCTCAGCCTCATCGTCGAGAAGTTGGATCACTTATGTGAGCACGTGTTGGTGCATACGGGGCAGAACTACGATGTCAATCTCAATGACATCTTCTTCCAGCAGCTCGGAGTACGGCAGCCAAACCATTATCTGGGAGTGCGGGGCGATACCTTTGGTGAGCAGATCGGCAAGATCATCGCCGCCAGCGAGCAAGTGATGCTCGCTGAGAAACCGGATAGATTGCTCATACTGGGGGACACCAACAGTTCCCTGTCCGCCGTCGTAGCCAAGCGCATGGGGATACGCGTGTATCACATGGAGGCAGGCAACCGCTGCTATGACGATCGGGTTCCAGAGGAAGTGAACCGGCGCATCATAGACCATAGCAGCGACATTCTCATGCCATACACGGAGCGGAGTCGGGCCAATCTCTTGCGCGAAGGTATAGAAGGACAATGCATCTGCGTGACTGGCAATCCTATATTGGAGGTCATCCAGCACTACGACTCGGCTATTCGCCAGTCTGGCGTTTTACAGCGTCTGGGACTAACGGCGGGGAAGTACTTCCTGGTCACCATGCATCGCGAGGAGAACGTGGATGTGGAAGAGCGGCTGCGCTCTCTGGTCGGCGGGGTGGAACTCCTTCAGAGAGAGTACGGCGTGCCCGTCATCTGCAGCGTCCATCCACGGACCAGGAACAGAATGCAGCGTTATGACGTGGTTGCAGCCAGTGACCAGATCCGGCTGCATGAGCCTTTTGGCTTCTTTGACTTCATCGCTTTGGAGAGGAATGCCTTCTGCGTGCTCAGCGACAGCGGCACGGTGCAGGAGGAATGCTGCATCTTTCGGGTGGCCAATGTGACTATCCGCGACGTGACCGAGCGACCGGAAACGATCGAGTGCGGCAGCAACATACTCAGTGGTGCCGCACCTGAGATGATTCGGCAGTGCGTGCGCGTAGTTCTTGAACAGAAGTGCAATTGGACTGTACCTCCGGAATATCTGGCGGAGCATGTGAGCGACACGGTAGTCAAGATAGTGCTAGGCTATACTCATAACCTGCGGGCAATAGAAAGCCCGAACTTGTGACTGCCTCGAATAAGCTATTTGATGTATGACATGGGACGCATGAATATTTCCGCGTTACCGACAGCACGCCTGTCGGAAACAAGGGGGAATTCACCACACAATGGTTTTGACAGTGTAAGCTTAGTTGACAATATCACTGGGCAATCAGGTCTTGGAAAGGAGGGGGCTTCCGATTGATACGTTGCCTTTGGTGTCCGTTGTTACGCCTGCCTACAACCGTGCTGGCTATCTAAAAGAAACGATCGAGAGCGTCCTCAATCAGGACTATCCTCGCATCGAGTACATAGTGCTGGATGATGGCTCCACGGACAATACAAGAGAAGTATTGGAAAGATATACTGGGCGGCTCATTTGGGAGACGCACCCTAACATGGGGGAGCACCGGACAGTGAATAAGGGGTGGAGCATGGCTCATGGTGAGATCGTGGTTGTGGTGAACTCGGATGACCTGCTTCTGCCCGGAGCAGTCAGCGCAGCGGTAGCATTCATGCAAGCACACCCAGATATCCTAGTAGCCTATCCAGACTGGGAAATCATTGGGCCCAACTCAGAGGCTATTCGTCACATCCATGTGCCTGAGTATGACTACCTGTACATGCTAGAACGCCATTCCTGCACAGTAGGCCCAGGTGCGTTCATCCGTCGGAAAGCATTCGAGCTGGCAGGAATGCGTGACACAGCGTTCCGATACGTGGCAGACTTTGAGTACTGGTTGCGATTGGGGATGTATGGCAAGTTCGCCCGCATTCCCATGACGCTGGCTACCTTCAGGATGCATCCGGACTCTGCTTCTGCGTCCCAGAAAGGAACAGCAATGGCAGACGAACACATACGCTTGATGCAGAAGGTGTACTCCTATCCAGACCTGCCACCGCAGGCACACAAGCTACGCCGCCAGGCTTTCCACTCGGCCCACCTCTGGGCGGCTCTATCATGCGGGCCAGCGCGTGGCGCGGAATTGGGGCACTACCTAAAGGCTTTGCTCTATTATCCATCAAACCTGGGGCTAGTGTTCACGATACTTGCTCTGGTTATTCACCTCATTATTCCCACTCCTCTCTGGACACTGCTTCGTTCGGGCTGGCATTTCACTTGCTCAGCCAGCGCAAGGCCACGTCGCTTTGTCCGAAAGATCAAGATCATAGGAATTCGTACTTGATCTCTCAACATCCCGCTAGTGAGCCTCATTGCCCCGACATGTGACCAAGTTGCCATGTTAAGAAGCCGTCCCGAGTGTGCTTAGGTAAACCTGCTCAGACTACCAGATTATTGTGCTGGATGATGGTTCTGAATAAGACACTTTGTCTGATTCCTCAGGGCTGTTCCATCTGGTGTCTTAGTGGGGGGCGTGCCGGCTTGTGTGAAGAGAGCAAACATCAACCCGGCAATGATCTTGCCCACTTTCTTAGTACCACTTTGAGCTGGAACCTACAGTCGACTGGCCCAAATACCCTCGCTACCAGACCAACCAGTGAGATCACAACTAGACAACTCTCGCCCCTAGCCATATGTCCATGCCACGCCGTTTCGTGGGCAATGCCTGTCCTTTCTGTCTCGCACTTCGGCAGCTATGCGCAGCCCAGTGCAAGATCCAGCTATAGCCCAGAATGGCATCCCTGGCCAAATATGGAATCTTCGCTATTTGGCAGAGCGTGGCCTATAATGCTGCCGGGTGTCGTGCGGTATGAGCTGCCTGTTCCGTTCAGAGAACGGCCTGGGCTGGTCTTCTGCAGTGCCGACAGAATCGGACCGACTGGTGAACAACGACGGCAGAGTTTCGATGGCCAGACATACGCGAACAGTCGTAACAGCCCTGCTACTCGCTTGACAGACGAATGAATCCGATGGATAGGGCTCTCATTAGATCGGCAACAACAAAAGAGGGGACACGAATGACTTGGTTCTCCATTTCGCGGAAAGATGAGATACGAAGCAATCTGTGTGCCCAAGACAAATGAAGATTACATTCATCCCGCATGGATACTCTCCGCAGCCTATAGGTGGCCTCAAAGTGGTCTACGAATACTCAAATCACTTGGTCGCCCGCGGGCACCAGGTGACGGTTGTTCATCCACAGCACTTGGGCGTCTATGGCTCCCACCCTCTCAACAGAGCGTGTCTCTGGCTGAGAAACAAGACAAAGCAGCCTGCTAGTCCCGTCCCAGCACCCCGGTTGGACTGGTATCCTATCGACAGCCGCGTTACCATGCTTCACGTCCCAGAGCCGACCTCGTCACACGTTCCGGATGCAGATGCAGTCATCGCCACGTTCTGGGCCACCGCTGAATACGTTGTTAGATATCCGCCGCAAAAAGGAGGGAAATTCTATTTTCTGCAGGCCTTCGAGCAAGAGTGGGCAGGACCAAAGACACGTGTGGAGGCTGTCTGGAAAGCACCAATTGCGAAGATCGCTGTCTCAAGGGCACTCTATGAGTACGGCCTCACGCTGGGTATACCTGAAAATGACATTACATACATACCAAACGGAATTGATCACACAAAGTATAGAGTCACCCGTCCTATTCGGAGCCGCAATCGAAGGATCGCAATGCTGTACCACCCTCTGCCCAACAAAGGGTCAATAGACGGCATCAAGGCCCTTGAGCTAGTCCACAGCACTCACCACGACATTCAAGCCATCTTGTTTGGTACTCCCCCTCGACCCACCGAACTTCCAAACTGGATTGAGTATTCCTGTGGCCTGTCACTCGAAGAATTGGTCAACCGCATCTACAATGGGAGCAGTATCTACATCTGTCCGAGCTGGACGGAGGGTTTTGGCCTGCCTCCTGCCGAGGCAATGGCCTGCGGGTGTGCCATAGCTGTGACTGACTCGGGCGGCGTGCGCGATTTTGCCGATCATGGGGTCACTGCCCTGTTGTCCCCACCCAGAGATCCAATGTCATTGGCAAAGAACATCATACATCTGCTTGAGGATAATGACCTGAGGATAAGACTCGCAAACGCAGGACACAAGCGCATCCAGCAATTCACCTGGGAAAGAAGCACAGATCTCTTGGAAGATCAGCTTAAGCAGAGATCTGGTTAACCACCTATAACATCACAAGAAGAGACAATCATAAAAGAGAATTGCCAACTCCTTACAATGGGAGACTGTCGAAGCCCCAGGATGCCCGGCCCATCGCGCTCTATGGCACGCAGGCTATTGGGCAAGGTGGTAGCTCGTCTTCCGCTCGGTATCGGTAGCATGGAACACCTGGCCCGATGGCTCACGCGAAAGAATGGCTTTTATGTGGCGAGCTTGGCAGCTCTACGAAGGCTTGGAGAACTTCAGGTTCTCAGAAACCCCTCTGTATCCAAGCTGGGGTTGGGCGGTATAATGTCGCCAGTGACTCTCGGTTCCCAGGCATCAAATTACACTGGCCTAAGGCAAACCGACTGTGAATTGAGGGAGGCCCATGGCGAAGAGCATCGACCCGGCAGGATACGGTATCACTAAGGACAAAACCGGTTTTGTGAAATCATACGAGTCGTTCTTTGCTCCGCTGGTAGGCAAATGCATCAGCCTTTTGGAACTTGGAATCGAGGAGGGTGCGTCTCTGTGCTATTGGCGTGACTACTTTGAGAACGCAACTATTGTGGGACTGGACTGTAGTCCAGTACACGTAGATGACCCCCTTGGCATGATTCATGTGTATCAAGGCTACCAGCAGGATGTAGACCTTCTTGACCGCATTGTCCAAGAACAAGCTCCAGATGGGTTTGATGTCATCATAGACGATTGCTCACACATTGGCAGGTTCGCAAGAGTCAGCTTCTGGCACCTCTTCCAGAATCATCTGAAGCCCGGTGGATTGTATGCCATAGAAGACTGGACCACGGGCTATTTGCGCTGTTGGCCAGATGGGAGGCACTACAGTCGGAAACCACGGCTTGAACACCATCGCAATGAGCGTGTGTATGGCCTAACCAGTAGGCTTGGCAGAATGGCATCAAGATTGTCCATTCGTTCGACAATCCCCAGCCACACATATGGAATGGTAGGGTTCGCCAAAGAACTACTTGATGGGTGTTTCCTTGGAGAGAGGGCTATCCCAAGAAGTGGCGGAGGTCGGTATTTTGACTATGGGATCACAGAGATCCACATCAATCGGAATTTGGTCTTCGTGTTGAAGTCGAGAGAGAAGGACGTCAACCTGATTGATGCCACCCTGACCAAAGACGGTAATCTCACATCCTCGGCATTGAGGAGCATAGCTGAGAAAGGATGAGAAAGACAGTTCTACCTAGCGAAAGAATGCGTGCTCAGGACGCTTAGCCCGCTGAGTCGGTCTTGTCCCTCACCCCAGCAGTGCCTTGTATGACTTCAGGGTGTTCCCCTTTGCATCCAAGCTGAGGTTGGGGAGCAGACACAGCACAGCCGTTGACTCTCCTTGGATCATGGTGGTACTCTTCGCTTGATTTCCCACACGATACCACCTAGATGAGGGTTCTGGTGAGGATTCTTGCCGAAGACTTGCAGGGAGAGGACTCGCCAATCTCGATGAGGAAGGCAAATGATTTCCAGGAGTCGGGCGTCAGCAGGCTCCCAGAACGGTCTCCTGACTAGTGATTGTCCTCCCGTGAAAGGGGTTTCGCCCCATTCTTCTCATGCGCAGAGGTGACAGCAGACTTGGACGAAGCAGACTCTGCAGGCAGCAGGTGGCGACTCCCCAAGATAGGGGCCGGCTGGAATTTGGCGATTTCGCTCATCCGCAGATACTCCAGCGAGGTACGCGAGAGTCTTCCTCTTGGCCTTGGCGACATGCATGCTGTGGAGAAGTGGCTCCGGGCACATGAGGACTACTCCGTGTACTCCTTCGATGTCTTCGACACGCTGCTTCGCAGAAGGGTGGACCCACCAGAAGAGGTTAAGTTGCTGGTCTCTCGACATATTTCGGACCGCCTCACCGCGAGCGGGGTGTTCGGGGATGCAGACGAGATACTGGCCGAGAGAAACAGGGTCGAGGGTCGTCTCCGGGAAGATGCCAAGTTGAAGGGCATGNNCCTGTCTGGATGACATCATGGCCGGGACACTGACGTCCATCGGAGCCGCGGCTGTTCTCAATTGGCAAGAGATCGTCAACTACGAACTCGACCTGGAGAAGGCTGCCACCGAACCGATGCCCGGCCTACGGGATGTGCTCAACTATCTGCGGTCCAAACAGAAGCGGATAGTGGCCGTGTCCGAGACATATC
>JAFNFZ010000343.1 GCA_017885485.1 Chloroflexota bacterium | reverse complement strand
ATCGAATGGTGCGCTGCAGGCCAGATAAGGACAGCCCGGTTAACCGAGGTACGCTCTGCGTCAGGGGAAGTTACGGGTACGATTTTGCACACAGCCCGGAAAGATTGATCCAACCCTTGATCAAAGCAGATGGCGTTTTCAGAGAATCATCGTGGGAAGAGGCCTTGGACCTTGCCGCCACCGAGCTGAAGCGAATCGGGCAAGCCCATGGCTCTGACACGTTGGCCGTCCTTGGTTCACCAAAATGCACCAATGAAGAGAACTACCTGCTCCAGAGGCTCGCTCGATGTGCGCTGGGTACCAACAACATCGACAATGGCAGTCGCCTGTACAGCGCAGCCAGTCGCCAGGGATTGGGGTGGAACCTCGGCTCTCCTGGGACAACCGGCACCCTGGAGAACCTCGAACAATCGGATGTCATACTGGTGGTAGGAGCTGATCCTACCTCCTCAGCCCCTCTGGTCGGATATGCCATAAAACGCGCAGTCAGGCACAGAGGTGCCAGGCTACTGCTGGTGGATCCTCGAAGGACAAAGCTGTCAGCATTTGCCTGTCTCTGCCTGAAGCTGAAGGTTGGCACAGACGTGGCTCTCCTAAATGGCTTGGCAAGATCGATAGTCGAGGAAGACCTTCTGGACGAGGAATTCGTGACCAGACGCACTGACAACTTCGAGGCCTTTCGTCAGGGGCTGGAGCCATACACCCCGGAGCTGGTGGAACAGACCACCGGTGTTGCCAGCCAGGAACTCCGCAGCGCTGCTCGAATCTTCGCCACTGCAAAGCAGGCTTCTATCGTCTTCGGCAGGGGACTCACCCAACAGGCCACCGGAACCAATGGTGTCATGGCCCTGGCGAACCTGGCCATGCTTACCGGCAATATCGGGCACGGATCAGGGGGAGTATATGCGCTGCAAGATGACTGCAACGGGCAGGGGGCATGCGACATGGGCGTCCTGCCCTCCTTCCTTCCTGGATACCAGTCCGTGGAGGATCCTCAGACTCTGAATAAATTCGCAGCTCGCTGGGGGGGATGCCACCCATCCGGTGCTGGGCTCACAGCTGTAGAAATGATTCAGCAAGCCAGAGCAGGAAAGATCAAGGCAATGTATATCGTGGGCGAGAACCCAGCCGCGAGTTTCCCCCACCTCGCCCTGGTCAGAGAAGCCTTGACATCACTCGACTTCCTCGTGGTTCAGGACATGTTCCTTACCGAAACGGCCAAACTGGCCACCGTGGTGCTGCCAGCCGCAAGTTTCGCCGAGAAGGAAGGCACCTTCACCAACTTTGAAGGCAGAGTTCAGAGACTGCAAAAGGTGATTGCTCCCATAGGTAACAGTCTGCCTGACTGGCAGATAATGCTTCAACTGGCAAAAGGGCTGGGGCACCCCATGCCATATCCGTCTCTGGAAAGCATCACGGATGAGATCGAGGAAGTCATCCCTTTCTATGAGAGGACTCGTTACGCGGACGCGGAGAACAAAGGGTTCTACGGGGCCGATTTGGGCAATCGGCCCCCGGGGGCCAGGCGACTCCACAAAGGCCAGTTCCCCAGTGGATTTGGCCGCTTCTCACCGGTTCAATACGCCCCAGCGAAAGGAGCCCCGGAGAATGGTTATCCTTTCTCCCTCATCACGGGGGCTAGCCTGTATCAATTTGGAGGCGGCTCTAGAAGCTCAAGGGCCTCACGCCTGATCAAGTTCTTGCCACAAGCTTATGTAGAGATCTGCAGCGGAGACGCTTCACTTTTGGCAATCAATGAGGGCGATCAGGTCAAGCTGATCTCGCCATTGGCCGAGATCAGCGCCAGAGCCAGGGTCACTGAGACAGTATCAGAAGGAACGCTTTTCATGCCTCTGGCTTTCCCACAGAGTCCGGTGAATGCACTGTTCGACATTGATTTGGATCCTCAGTCCAAAACACCTGCCATGAAGATCTGCCAGGTAAGGCTGGAAAGGATTGAACCCCATGGATGAGAAGAACATCAAGTGCGACCCGATACGCATAGGCCAGACAGTAGAGCGGTATCGCGACCAGAAGTGGCCGCTGATTCCGATCCTCCAGGAGATCCAGAATGACCTCGGATACATACCCCCCGAAGCTATCGAGCCTGTTTCCAGAGCTCTCAACATGTTCCCCTGCCAGGTGCAGGGAGTCATCACTTTCTATGAACAGCTATACACCAAGCCGCGGGGGAAGAAGATCGTCAGGGTATGTCGTGGAACAGCCTGTCACGTGCGAGGAGGCAAGACAATCCTGAAACTGGCCAGGCAGCACCTTGGCATAGAAGAGGGACAGACCACTCCCGACATGGAGTATACCCTGGACACCGTCGCTTGCATCGGTGTCTGTGCCATGGCGCCCAACATGGTTATCGGCAAGCAAACCCACGGCCACCTGAATCCCAAGAAGGTCTCTCAGCTTCTGGGACGCAGCAGCGACGCTAGGGGGTAATGCAATATGGCAAAGCACCGCACTGTGTTGGTCTGTCAGGGAACAGGATGTGCCTCAGCGGGTTCTGAAGCCATCTATGAAGCACTCAAAGCCGATGTCGAGAAACTAGCCCTGAAAAACGTCAAGGTTGATTTCACCGGTTGCCACGGCTTCTGTGAGCAGGGACCCAATGTCGTCATTGAACCTGATGGCATCTTCTACACCCACGTTGATGTTAACGATGCTCCTGAGATAGTCAGTTCACACCTTCATAGCAACAAGCCGGTGGAGCGCCTCTTCTACCGGGATCCAGTAACAGGCGAGGCCGTACCGCTGTATTCCGACATAAGCTTCTACAGTAAACAGAAACGCATCATCCTGCGCAATTGCGGCCATATCAATCCTGAGAAAGTGGACGACTACATTGCCCGAGATGGCTACAAGGCTCTGCAAAAAGCCCTCCTCGAAATGACACCTCAGAAAGTGCTTGAAGAGATCAAGAACTCCGGCCTTCGAGGTCGCGGTGGCGCCGGTTTCCCCACCTGGCGCAAGTGGGATTTCTGCCGGAATGCCGCGGGGCAACAGAAGTACCTCATCTGCAATGCCGATGAGGGTGATCCAGGCGCTTTCATGGATCGATCCATCCTGGAGGCCGATCCCCACGCCGTCATCGAGGGCATGACCATCGCCGGATATGCTATCGGAGCCACCGAAAGTTACATCTACGTCCGTGCCGAGTATCCTCTGGCAGTCAAACGCTTTCGCATTGCCCTAGAACAGGCACAGGAAAGAAGACTCCTGGGGAAGAACATCCTTGGTTCCGGCTTCGATTTCAGCATTCACGTCAAAGAGGGCGCTGGGGCCTTCGTCTGTGGTGAAGAGANNACCTCCGTTCCCAGCGCAGTCCGGCTTGGACGGAAAACCCACCATAATCAACAATGTCAAGACTCTGGCTACTGTCCCAATAGTAATCACCCGGGGCAGTGAGTGGTTCACCAGCCTCGGCACCGAGAAGAGCAGAGGTACAGCCGTCTTTGCACTCACCGGCAAGATCGCCAACAGCGGTCTGGTCGAAGTGCCCATGGGCACTCCCCTATCCACCATAATCTTCGACATCGGGGGAGGCATTCCGCGCGACAAGCAACTTAAGGCGGTTCAAACCGGCGGTCCTTCAGGAGGATGCATCCCCACCCATCTGATCGACCTCCCCGTGGAGTATGACTCGCTGGCCCAAGTGGGCTCCATAATGGGTTCCGGTGGCATGGTGGTGATGGACGACACGACCTGTATGGTAGAGGTGGCTCGCTACTTCCTCAGCTTCACACAAGATGAATCCTGCGGAAAGTGCACGCCCTGCCGCCTGGGAACAAGGCAGATGTTGGAGATACTGACCAGGATCACCCAGGGCAAGGGCCGCGACGAAGATCTCGACACACTGCTTAGCATAGCCAGAGTCGTCAAGGAATGCTCCCTTTGCGGCCTGGGGCAAACCTGCCCCAATCCGGTACTTTCCACCATCAACTACTTCCGCGATGAGTATGAGGCCCATATCAAGGATAAGAAATGCCCTGCGGCTGTGTGCGACGCCTTGATGATATCGCCTTGCCAGCACACGTGTCCGGTTGGCATCAACATCCCCAAATACGTGGCCCATATCGCCGATGGTCAATATGAAGAAGCCATCGACACCATAAGGGAGCGAAACCCCTTCCCTGCCATCTGCGGTCGCATCTGTCATCACCCGTGTGAGATGCGCTGTCGTCGCGGAGAACTGGATGATCCGGTGAGTATCAGGGCGCTCAAGCGTTTTGCGGCCGATTGGTATTTCGAACACAGCGCGGAATTGCCAGACCCACAGCCTTTTCCTCAGACCCAGAGGCAAAGGGTGGCCATTGTCGGCGCCGGCCCCACCGGGCTGAGCTGCGCCTACTTCATGGCACAGATGGGCTACCCAGTGACCGTCTTTGAAGCGCTGCCTGTAGGCGGAGGTATGCTGTCAGTGGCAATACCGCAATTCCGCTTGCCCAAAGAAGTCATTCAGAGGGAAATAGACTACATCACCAGGCGTGGCGTGGAGATAAAGTACAACTCACCGATAAACGTCAATTTCACTGTGGATGATCTCAGGAAGAATGGATTCAGTGCGGTGTTTGTTGCCGCCGGCGCCCAGAGGAGCCAGCGGGTAGGGATACCAGGTGAGGTGGAGGATATCGAAGGTCTCTACTATGGATTGAGGTTCTTGAGAGATATCAGGATCGGCAGGCAGGTCGATGTGGGACGACGAGTCGCAGTCATCGGGGGTGGGAATGTTGCGTTGGACTCCTCTCGCGCAGCTCTCCGTCTCGGCGCCGATGAGGTGCAAATCTACTACCGTCGGTCACGCAATGAGATGCCAGTGACCAAGGCCGAGTACGACGAAGCCGTAGCTGAAGGCATCGATATGAATTTCCTGGTCAGCCCCACCCGGATAGTAAGCGAAAACTGGAAGACGACCGGTCTTCAATGCATCCGCATGAGACTAGCCGAACCTGACGGCAAGGGACGCAGACGGCCTGTGCCTGTCGACGGTTCTGAGTTCTTCGCTGAGGCTGATACGGTCATTGCTGCAGTGGGCCAGGCTCCTGACCTCTCATTTCTGCCGGCCAACAGTGCTCTGGAACGCACCCGCTGGGAGACACTGGCCGTGAACAACAATACCCTGGCAACAAACATAGATGGCATTTTTGCCGGAGGCGACTTCGTCACTGGCCCCGGCATGATTATCGATGCTATCGCTGCCGGGAGACGAGCGGCCATCTCTATGGACAAATACCTCAAAGGCGACACTTCGCGCGTTGAGATCTACGATCTGAAAAAGCCAACTACTGCAGAGGTTCACGTGCCCGACGCACAGGAGACGTGGGAGGCACAACCACGACAGGAGATACCCAGGCTCCCGCCTCAGCAGAGGAAGCACACCTTCGAAGAGATAGAGCTTAGCTTCTCAGAGGAACGCGCCTGCCAGGAGGCCAAGCGGTGTCTCAGGTGTGACCTGGAAACATGAAATCATGAAATCGGTCAAGGGCCGTATCGCTCAGTCTGGAGGACAGGTATGAAATCTATCACCAAACAGAAGCCGCTTGAAGAGATCGACCGTCAATTGGACGGCATGGACAGAGTCTACCTTGTTGGCTGCGGCACATGTGCCACCATGACCAGAACAGGAGGCAGAGAAGAGGTCCTCCGTATGAAAGAGCACCTGCAAGGGCTGGGCAAGATGGTCACTGGCTGGACAGTGATCCCAATTGCCTGCGACGAGATGACCGATGTATCTCTCAACGAGAACAGCGGCGCTATTCAGAATGCGAGTTGCGTCATGGTCATGAGCTGTGCTCTGGGAGTACACAGACTGGCCTCATACATTGACAAACCTGTCGCTCCAGCGCTGGATACCCTCTTCATAGGCCTAGAGGACGGGCCGGGCAATTTCCACGAGGTTTGCGCCCAGTGTGGTCACTGCGTTCTCGGCTTCACTGCCGGCATCTGCCCTGTCACGTTTTGCCACAAGCACCTGCTGAACGGGCCATGCGGGGGCACCAACAACGGCAAATGCGAAATCGACAAGACAAAGGATTGCGCCTGGACTCTCATCTATGAGCGACTGAAACATCAGGGGCGTCTTGAAGTGATGCGCA
>JAFNFZ010000342.1 GCA_017885485.1 Chloroflexota bacterium | reverse complement strand
ACGACTCCGCCACGGGTGCCCACCCTGCCAACGAAGCTGCACGCAGCCTGGAACTGCTCGGACGAGCCCACCGCCTGGAAATACCGCACCACCTCTTTCAGCGCTGCCGACTTCGCCCGGGTGAGATCGGGAGGATCCCGAACGAAGTCCTCATGGCACCTCAGCAGACGCAGCCCGTTTCGCATGTTGGCTTCGTCATTGAACTCGCCCAGCCTGCGTCCCAGCTCGTTCAGCCGGCTGATGCATTTCTGGACGGCGCTCAGCAGTTCCCTGTCGGACATCAGATCCTGGAGCGCATTCTGCCGATATTCGACCGTCTTCAGGTCCGAATCCATTTCGACCATCACCTTCCTGGCCAGATCTCTGGCATCAGAGGAGTACAGGGGAACAGAGGCCAGGAAAGCCTCCAGGCTCAGGTCATGGACGAACGCNNGTCAGCCAGACCGTAGGGGTTGATGATATCGGGGTGTCTCAGCAGGCTGTCCATTTCTTACACCCGTCTCCCTTCCCGCTTGCCGCACGAGCAACTGCGGAGCGGTGATACACTGTCGACTGAAACAGCCCGGCAGTGGCTTAGATTTGTGTACGAGCTACTATACGGCCTGGTGTATCTATTCGACTGGTGTTGACAGTTGGTACTATATCAAGCAACCTCTCGTCTGTCAATATCCCATCAGACTTCTTCTTCAGAGTCATTCTATCCGCTCGGTATTCCACCGTCCAGTCGTCGAAGATTCATCACGCGGGCAGGAGGGAAGACATGGAGGCCACCTCGTCGTCCGCCCGCGACGGATGTCATCATGCTTCGGCCTTCTGCAGTCCGCTCTCTTTGACCCTCCTCTGGCCCCGTGCTAATATATCGACGGAACGCGCTGGAGGCTGATGTTGTTCAACCTGTTCAAGAAGAAGACCGAAGAGGCGGTCAAGCGCAGCAAGGAGACCTGGTTCGGCAAGATCACCCGCCTCTTTGAGCGATCGTCCATAGAGAAAGAGACCTGGGAGGAACTGGAGGAACTGCTCATCTCTGCCGACACCGGCGTGGATACCGCCGCCAAGCTCACGCAGCGGGTGAAGGACAGGGTGAGCAAAGAGAAGATCAGTGACGTGCAACAGGTCCGTGCTGCTTTGATGCAGGAGATGGCCCTGATTCTGAAGCTCAATGGGACAGCCTCGGCAAGCACAGCCTCTCCTCAGATCATTCTGGTGGTGGGGGTCAATGGCTCGGGCAAGACCACCAGCATTGCCAAGCTGGGCTACAATCTCAAAATGGACGGGAACAAGGTGATGCTGGCGGCTGCAGACACTTTCAGAGCGGCCGCCATCGACCAGCTCAAGTGGTGGGGCGAGCGAATAGAGGCAGAGGTCATCGCCCATCAGCAGGGCGCCGATCCGGGGGCAGTGGTCTTTGATGCCCTTCAGGCAGCCAAGAACCGGGGGGTCCAAGCTGTCATCGTTGACACCGCGGGCCGCCTGCATACGAAGTTCAATCTGATGGAGGAACTGAAGAAGATACGGCGGGTGATCCAGAGGATCGATCCCTCAGGTCCCCACCAGACGCTGCTGGTTCTCGATGCCACCACCGGGCAGAACGGACTGAATCAGGCGAAGTACTTCACCGAGGCGGTGGGGATCAGCGGCATCATCCTTACCAAGCTGGACAGCACGGCCAAGGGGGGCATTGTGCTGGCCATCTGCGACCAACTGAAGATCCCGGTGCTGTTCATCGGCACAGGAGAGAAGGTGGATGACCTGGCCCCGTTCGATCCGCAGACTTTCGTAGAGGCTATCATGTCCTAGGCCATGGATAGGGAAAGAGGATTGATTTGATACACATAGGCATAGACCCGACAATAGCTGAACTCGGCTCTTTCGCCATTGGTTGGCATGGCATTCTCATGTTCCTGGGTATTGTTGTGGGCGTAGTGCTCACCCTGCGTCTGGCTAAGAAGGCCAGCATAGCGGAGGATACGATCATCACCGGTGCCATCTGCGCAGTAGTTCTCGGCCTGATAGGAGCACGGCTGGTCCATGTTATCGACAGTTGGGAAATCTACAGCAAAGACCTGCCCAAGATACTGGCGTTTCACGAGGGCGGGCTGGCCTGGTACGGAGGGTTACTCGGAGGCATACTGGCGGTGGTCATCTATTCACGGATCAGGAAGTTCTCGCTGGGGCGATTCGCAGATGCCGCCGCTCCCGGTGTCATTCTGGGGTTGTCCATCGGCAGGATCGGGTGCACCATAAACGGGGACGCGGCCGGCACGCCAACGTCGTTGCCCTGGGGCTTCGTCTACACTCATCCCGACTCCTTCGCCCCGCTGTGGGTAGCCA
Organism: Chloroflexota bacterium; assembly: GCA_017885485.1. Lineage (GTDB taxonomy): Bacteria > Chloroflexota > Dehalococcoidia > UBA2247 > RBG-13-53-26 > RBG-13-53-26. The sequence continues at coordinate 784 of JAFNFZ010000342.1, read as the reverse complement.
CCCACCCGGCGCCAGTGTACGAGATCCTGTGGAACATGGCAGTCTTTGGCTTGCTGCTGTGGCTGAGGGGCAAGATCAAGCCTGACGGAAGCATCTTCCTGGTAATGCTGGCAGCGTACTCCTTCGGAAGGTTCATCATCAGTTGGGCCAGGGACGAGGCGGCCGTGCTGGGGCCGTTGCATCAGTCGCATATCATATCGCTGGTGCTGTTTGTGGTGGCTGTGGCCCTTCTCGTCTACCTGAAGGCAGGCCGTGTGAAGTCAGGGACTGTGGAGGCGGCGACTCAGGAGACGGGGACCGGGACACCGGCTTGATCAGCAGGCGGGGGCGAAGTCGAGGACATTGAGGGCCAGGGTCTCCTCTCCATTCCACCGATCAACTACCAGGTTGTAGACAACATCAATCCCAGGAGTGACCTCCCCTGCCAGGTGGCCAAGGTCGAACCCTATGGCCTTCCAGACTACCTCTCCATCTCTGAGCTTCAGCCTCAGGTGGCGGGAGCCACTGCCGACTTTCTGACAGCCCGCAACCCTGGCTCCCCGCGATAGGAAGACGGGCACAGGATTACCGCGGCCAAAGGGGGCAAGCCTGGTGATGAATGAATAGGTGCTGCCCTGCATCGAGCGAAGAGGAATATCAGCCTCAATGGTCAGGGACGGCCGGAGGTCCACAGAGGACAACTGGCGGGCAGCGATGTCCAGCAGGCACTGCCGGAGACGAGACAGGTTATCACTGGGCAAGGAAAACCCTGCCGCTGACGGATGACCGCCAAAGCGCAGCAGGA
>JAFNFZ010000341.1 GCA_017885485.1 Chloroflexota bacterium | reverse complement strand
CGGCTTTGGGATTGACGGGGTAGACACGCCCTTCGAAGCCGGCTTGCTTCAACAGACGAAGGAAGGTGTATCCCGTGTAGCCCGGAGGGTGATTGGCCTCACTCCGGGGAACGCCGACGATGGCAATGGATCTGGGATGAAAAGCGCGTTCCAGATCCTCAAATCTACTCATCGTTATGGCTACAATCCGATGGCCCTGGGGTTGGGAAGGCAGCCGCTGTTGGTGGCTGAACTCCGACCCGAAGTCGTGCTGCGGACGCTTGGGGTCGGTGCCGGCACCTGTTTCTAGGCTGCCTGTGGTTGCCTCTGCAGCTCTAGTATATCCAGCGGATCGCCTTTTGACGGCTCTCTCCGCAGCTTGATTGCCTCGATGGGGCATACATCCACGCATACGCCGCAGCCCATGCACTTCGCCTCGTTGATCATGGCTTCTTGCCCGTCTTCGCTCATGCGGATGGCATTGAAATGGCACGTTTTGTCGGCACACGCCCCGCAGCCGTTGCAGTCATTGCCAACCTCGGCAACATAGCCCGAAGCTGCTATGATGGGAACGGTGCCCTCCAACTGGTTCCACATCCTGACCCCCAGGCAGCAGCACGAGCAGCAGTTGCAGATGCCCCTCTGTCTGTTCCCCGTCTCCTTCTTGAAGTAGATGGAGTGAACAAAGCCCTTGCTGTGTGCGAACTCGAGCACCTTCACCGCCTCGTCTTGAGAGATCTTTCGATGGTTTGGGTTTGACTCTACTATGAAGGAGGCAAACGGGTCTCCAAGGTAGAGGCAGATGTCTTGAGTAGGCGGAAGACAGGGGTTATCCGAGTTCGCACGGCAGGCACACGGTCCAACGGCAATAGTGTCATTGGCTCCCACAATCACATCTCTGGCCACCTTGAAGGGTATCACCTTCTCCGGGGGCGATAGGTTCAAATCCTCCTTCAAAGTAACCAGCTTGATGGCATCGCGCAAGGTTAGAACCTTTCCATGGTAGATACTGGTGTCGAGACTTGTAGCTGTCTCAGCGATGCGCTGCACGTGGTACTTAATCATCGCGTCCACATCTTCGTCGAATTTCTCTTTCGGCTCCTTGGGCAGAAGGCCTGATGCCAGGAGTGCATGGTACATGAATCTCTCAATGTATTTCAGGTAGGCATATGCTGGGAAAAAGTCGTTCTTGTCCTCAGGCGGATAGAAATCCCAGAGTGCTTTAGTCACTTCGTGATGCATCCTCTCCTCCTTGGGTCTGTTGGTTGGACGATTCCCCCACCACAGCGGAAGGTCCGCGTTGGGCTGTTCTGTGGACAGCCTATCACATAGAAATGACTGGGTCAAAGCAGAAATGGCGGTTTGTCTCAGAGGATGGTTGAGGTCCGACGCCGTTTTCTGCGGTTGACAGAAAGCGCTTATCCTAGTAACTTTCGTCCGGAAAGGAGACTGTCTATGGATGCCAGAATGAAACCCCTGGTGGATGCCGAAACCCTGGCAGCGGAAATGCGCAAACTCGTCGAGGAATCGAGTTCGCTCATAGTATCTCAGGCGCAGGCCTACCTGCATGGTGAAACCGAAGTGGAGGGGAAGGTATCGGCGGAGTGGACCCAGTTCGCCCTCGAAGCCCCTGACCAGGTAGTGGTAGCCCTTCCACTGGTGATGGAGTCCATCCTGCGCGCCACCACAACTCTGATCGCCAGAAACAACCTACGGCTTCTTCAGCTCCTGAACCTGGCTCCCCGTGAGTGAGCCTTCATCTCAGCCGTCAAGCCCTCACCGGCGGACGCCTGGCAGCCCAGGGTCGCACCTGCTCCAACTGCGCCGCCAGACGGAACAGGGTCGCCTCGTCGCCAAACCGCCCGATGAAGTGCGTACCCACTGGCAGGCCGTCGCCATTCCAGAAGAGGGGCACAGACATGGCCGGCTGCCCTGTGAAGTTGCAGATGGGAGTGAAGGGCGCAAAAGGCGCCGAACGATACCACCCAGCCAGAGGGTTCTCGGGAGGAGAGGCAAAGGTGCCCAGAGGCACGGGTGGCTCGGCCAGCGTTGGAGTGAGCCAGACATCGTAGCTCGCGAAGAAGCGGGCGATATCACGGGCTGTTCGCTGGAGTACGTTCATCGCCAGCAGATACTCCGGTGCGCTGTATTTGCGCCCCATCCGGTACATGGCCCACGTGAGGGGCTCAAACCGCTCCCGGCGGGGCTTCTTCCCGACTGCGGCGCCCCAGGCATCAATGTCCGCCGCTACACCTGCATCGTGTACGGTCATGAACGCTTGTACCACCTGCTCAACTGCCGGCGTCATCGCCGGTGTTGCCTCGACAACCTCGTGACCGAGATCGGCGCATAGCTTCGCTGCGTTGTTGACGGCGCTGACGCAGTCTGGATGTATGGGACCAATAAGCGATGCAGTGCTGTAGGCAATGCGCAGCCGCCCTGGGCTGGTCCCCACTTCTTTGATGAAGACTCGTGTTGGCGGTGGTGCCCAGTACGGGTCTCCCACATCTGGTCCCGCTGTCGCATCGAGCAAAGCAGCACTGTCCCGCACTGACCGGGTAATCGCATGCTCGGCTATCAATCCACTCCACAAATCCCCGTAGTCAGGGCCCAGGGGGTTGCGGCCTCTTGTTGGCTTCAGGCCAAACACGCCACAGCATGACGCGGGGATTCGCAGCGATCCGGCGCCGTCATTTCCATGCGCCATGGGAACCATTCCAGAAGCTACGGCAGCCGCTGAACCACCACTTGACCCACCCGTTGTCCGTTCCGTGTTCCAAGGATTCCGACACGGACCGAGGAAGTCTGGCTCGGTTGTCCCGAGAATGCCGAACTCGGGAGTGTTGGTCTTCCCCAGAATGACCAGCCCCGCCCGTTTCTGCCGCCTCACCAGTTCGCTGTCGTGGTCGGGCACGTAGTCGCGCAGGAAAGCCGATCCTGCCGTCATTCGAACCCCGGCGTAGGATGAAATGAGGTCCTTGAGCAGGAAAGGCACGCCGGTGAAAGGCCCCTGAGGTAGTTCTTCTGCAGCCGCTTCATGTGCCTGTTCGTACATGGGTGTGACCACAGCGTTGAGCACGGGGTTTAGCCGCTCGATGCGCTCAATGGCTGCGTCCACCAGTTCCAAGGGAGTCACTTCCCTGCTCCGCACCAGCTCGGCCTGTGCGGTAGCGTCCATGAAAGCCAGCTCGTCTGTTTCAGACATCACTCACCTCCCACGGCCCTTGTTCGGTCTTGTTGCCCTGCAGCGCGGGCATGACCCTGCGAACGCAGGGGCGATGCCCGAGTGTTCTCAAGATGGCCTCGCTCTTTGCTGTGGCCTTGCTCTGTTCGGCATTTTGGCCACGAGAGGCAAGGTGAAGGAGAAGGTGGCACCCTGTCCTGGCTCCGACTTCACCCGCATCTTGCCGCCGTGGGCTTCCACCAGCCTTCGACACACCAGGAGCCCCAGTCCAGCTCCTCCGATACCACCGATCTTGGCGACCTCAGCTCGCTCGAAAGGCTGGAATAGTCGAGCCTGATCCTCAGGCGATATGCCGATTCCTTGGTCACTGACGCCGATAGTCAGCAGGTCCCCATTTCTCTCAGTAAAGACCCGAATGTCGCCGCCACCGGGTGAGTAGTTGACCGCGTTCTCAAGGAGGTTGTGCAGAATGCGTTCCAATCTCAACTCATCGACGTGAATCGGAGGTAGCTCTTTGGGTAGGTCCACGACAAACCGATGCCGCGGAGACTGATGCCGCCCCCGACTGATCACCTTCTGGACCACAGCACGCAAATTCACGGGTGTGACGTAGAGTGACAGGCGGTCTGCTCGAGCCCTGGAGAGTTCCAGCAGATTATCGAGTAAGTGAGACAATGAATCGGTCTCGTAGGCGGCATCTTCGAGGAGTTGCTGCATCTCCTCTTTCGACAGGCTCGATCCGTCAGCCAGAGCTGTCTTGATGGCTCCCATGATTACCGTCAAAGGGCTGCGCAGCTCATGTGAAACGAGGCCGATGAACTCGTCCTTCAGTTCGTCCATCTTCCTCCGCTGTTCGATATCCCGGAGGTAGACCAGCATCTGGGGATTGCTCCTAAGCTGGCCTCTGACCGCCACGATCTTAGACCATACGGGGATCTTATGACCGTCGGCGCCTATGAACTCCGCTTCGAGATCAGCGAATCTGGCTGTCTCAAGTTTGGCCCTCACGGTTGACTCTGCTTCGATGGTTCTGGCGCTGAGCATAGGCCGTATGTCTGCGCCGCGGAGGTGCTCTCTGGGATGTCCAAGAAGCCTGCAGACCCCGTCGTTGCAGTCAACGATATGCCAATCGGTATCGACGATGAGAATCCCGTCCGGAGAGGATTCCACCAGGGTGCGGTATCTCTCCTCTACCTTCTTAAGCTGGTTATCAGCCTTCCTGCGTTCTGTGATGTCTACCAGTACTCCCTGCATTCCCACTATGGTATTCCCATCGTAGACAGGCCGGTTGTGTCCTTGTACCCAGTAGATCTCGCCGGAACCGGGCATGACCATACGGCATTCCCATGGCTCGTTCAGCTGATCTGCCATGACCTTGCCGAAGTTCTCCATCGAGCTTGGCAGATCGTCAGGGTGTATGAATTCGGCAAAGGGTTTGCCCACCAATTCCGATTCGCTCTGCCTGAAGATCGACTCGAAAGTAGGGCTGATGTAGGTGGTTACCCCTTTGGCGTCAACAGAATAGACCACCGCATTTATGTTCTCCACCAGGTGGCGGTACCTCTCTTCTGATTCCCGTATCCTCTCCTCGATCTGCTTCTGGTGGGAGATATCCCTGGCAAAGACTAATGTGGCCACTTTCCGATTGGCCCTGGTTGTGGTCGCGCCTATCTCAATCAGGACTGCTGAACCATCACGCCTAATCAGCTGGATCTCGTGGTGTGCAGGGATGTCCTCTCCCATCTGCCTTCGCCGATATCTCTCCGTCAGCATCGCAACACTGTCAGGAGGGACGAACTCCGCAAAAGTCATGCCCAGCAGCTCGTCTTTGTCGTATCCCAGAATCCGCTCAATCTCCGCACTCGCCGAGACAATCACTCCCTCCCGGCCATTGACAGTCTGGAGCAGAGCCACACCTTCCCCAGCGCGGCCGGCCGTCTCCACCAGCAGTCTGTACAATTCTGCTTGGGAGGCTACAGCTTGTTTTGCCTTGGCTCTGTTCTGTGACCTGTTTTGACTTGCCCCCGATGTTCTTCTGGGAGGTTTGGCCGCTTTCGTCGGCTGGATAGGGGTGGAGGCGGTTCGTCTCGTCTCGGATTTTCTCAAGAGGACCTCCGTTTTGCAGTTGGACTAGCCGACCCGCAAACGCTTTGGCGGTGCACCGCATTGTTGCCCAAGTGCACCTGCACGTCTGCGTTCTGGAAAGGTAACACAACGGTTTAGGCGCAGTCAACTCGCAGTGGTCGGTGCAGTGGTCGGTGGTGGGCATCTTGTTAGCTGATGCGTGCAGTGTCCTGTCTCGACTGCTTCCGGGTAGGAATGCCCGCTCCAGTTCTTCTGCCCGGGCTGAACTTGCCATGACTGGGCTCACGGGGTAATATCGCAGCTAGAGATAGCTATCTGGTTTCGACGAACGTGTTTTGAGTGCAGGAAATGAGCACGCTGTTACTGGGTAGGAAGGACGTGGCGGACCTGCTGGACATGGGGGAGGTGATGTGGGTGGTGGAGCAGGCCTTTCGCGACTACGCTGCTGGCTGCGCCCAGATGCCAGCCAAGGTCTACATCCGTGTCCCCAAGGGTGACTTCCGGGCCATGCCCGCAGCCGTGCCCCATGCCGTGGGCGTGAAATGGGTCAATGTGCATCTGTCCAACCATGAGCGGGGACTGCCCAGCATCATGGGTGTCCTCATTCTCAGCGACCCGGATACCGCCTACCCCTTGGCCATCATGGATGCCACGGAGATCACCGCCTACCGCACTGCTGCCACCTCCGCCAATGCCTCCCGATACCTGGCCCGACGGGAATCACGCACTCTGGGCCTTATCGGCGCTGGCCGCCAGGCATACATGCACCTGCAGTCCCATGCCCTGGTCTTCCCTCTGGAGAGAGTCAGGGTCTATGATGTGCAGCCGCAGGCTGCTGAGGCCTTTGTCAGGTACTTCCCCCAGTTCTGTGTCAAGGCCTCTTCTGCTGAAGAGGCAGCCATGTCCGACATCGTCTGCACGCTGACGCCGGCCACAGCACCGGTAGTGAAGTCGGCCTGGGTCAGGCCGGGCACGCACATCGATGCAGTGGGAGCCGATGCCCCCGGCAAGCAGGAACTGGATCCCGCGCTGCTGTGTTCCGCGCGGGTGGTGGTGGATGATGTCACTCAGGCCTGCCACGCCGGTGAGATCAATGTCCCTCTGCGCCAGGGCCTCTTCCAGAAGGAGCAGATCTGGGCCACCCTCGGCGAGATCATCGCCGGGACCAAGCCCGGTCGCAGGGGTGATCAGGAGATAACGGTCTTCGACTCAACGGGGCTGGCCATCGAGGATGTGGCCACGGCCTGGATGATCTACCAGCGGGCAAGGGAACGGGGCGGCTGCCAGTCCATGGATATGGTCTGATTGGGCTCGAAGTGAGTGTGGCACTCATGAAGGTCGTCTATCACTTCGCCGTTCTGGGGAGAAACGTCCGGGCGCTTCTGGAAGAGATGAGCTAATCGATCTTCAGCGCAGCAGGTCCTGCAGGGCGCCCTCGACCTCGGGAAACCTGAACTTGTAGCCCATTTGTGTCAGCCGCTTCGGAAATGCGCGCTGCCCATCGAGCAGTACGGTGGACATCTTACCGAACAACACGCGGAGGAGGAATGCGGGTGTGGGTAGGAATGCCGGTCGCTTCATCTGCCCCGCCACTACTCGGGCGAACTCAGCATTGGTAACCGGATGCGGTGCGCAGAGATTGAATGGCCCGCTGGCAGATTGGTTTTCCAGGAGGAAACGGATGGCGGCTACCTCATCAGCGATGTGAATCCACGGAAACCACTGCTTCCCGCTGCCCATAAGTCCACCCACGAAAAGGCGGAAAGGCAACAGCATGCGGGGGAAAGCGCCGCCTTCGCGACTGACCACCACTCCGGTGCGAATGATTGCTCGCCTCACGCCCTGGCTTTCTGTCTCCGCTGTGCAATTCTCCCACTCGACGGCCAGGCGTGCCAGGAAGTCCTTACCCGGTGGCGATTTCTCGGATAGCTCCTCATTACCGCTGGGACCATGGTATCCTACTCCGGAGGCCTGGATAACCACACTTGGTCTGCGCGTAGCTGATGCCAGTGCCTGCACTATGACCCGCCCGGCGTTCAGTCGGCTGTCCCGTATTCCCTGCTTGCGCGCTGCAGTCCAGCGTCCTGCTGCAATGTTTTCCCCAGCCAGATTGACCACGGCGTCGGTCCCTGCAAGGAGATGCCTGCAGTCTTGTGGGGTGGTGGGATCCCAGGGTTCCACTTGCACCCCGGCGGGCAAGCCGACAACCTGCTCTGGGTGGCGACTGAGGATCACGACTTCGTGATTGTCTCTGGCCAGGCTGGTACTGAGCGCCCGACCGATCAGGCCAGAGCCGCCGGTAATCATGACTCGCATTGGATGGCCTTCTTGTGCGATTATATCATGAACTGTGGCAATCTGTGGGTTTCAAATATCCCAGCTTCAGTGGGGAATCGCCGCTGGGTCAAGCAGCCTGGCTGTTGGGCCCCAGCCATGGCGTGCCGCCGGGAGGCAGCACCTCAAATGATTCGCCGGCCAGCTTGGTGGTCAGGGTTGCACTCAGAGACTCCGCGGGGACCCGAATCTGTTTGAGAGAGTCTCGATCCCTGATGGTCACCTGATGGTCTTCCAGTGACTGGAAGTCGATGGTCACACAGTAGGGGGTGCCGATTTCATCCTGGCGGCG
>JAFNFZ010000340.1 GCA_017885485.1 Chloroflexota bacterium | reverse complement strand
CCTTCTGGTCAGAGAGTGGATGCCGGTCTGCGACGCGGTTGCCGTGGAGTCGTTCACGTGCAGCCCGCGGGCCTTCCTGGGCTTCCTGCCCCTGTCGGTGCTGGCCTACTTCGCCGCAGCTATCCTCTACTGGCTCTACCCGCCGGCCTCCCCGGCCATGGCCGCGGTCAGCTTCAGTCTGGTCTTCTTCGAGTTCATGCGCTACCGGGAGTTCGTGGATTTCCTCTTCCCGCGCAGGAAGGGCCAGAATGTGATCGGGATCATCCGTCCCCGTGGTGAAGCCAGACAGCGGGTTGTGGTCAGCGCGCACCAGGATTCGGCCTACGAGTTCCGGCTGTGGTATCACCTGGGGACACCGTCTGTTGTGCTCATAGCGCTGGCGCTGGCAGCGATTGTCTTCATCCTGGGCTGCAGTATTGCCAGGACGGTGGCCTGGTTTGGTGGTTCGGAAGAGGCCATGGCCCATACAGCTGTAGGGATTGCAGTTATTGGGCTGGTTCCCATTGTGGGCCTCTTCCTCTTCTTCAAGAGTGGCAAGGCCGTCCCCGGGGCCATGGATGACATGGCTGGCGTCGCTGTCACATGCGGCCTGGCCAGATACCTGGATGATGCCAGGCATGATGGCAACTTCTTCCCCCAGAGCACCGAAGTGGTGCTGCTGGCCACATCTGCGGAGGAGGCGGGCCTGCGCGGCGCCAAGCGGTATGCGAAGAGACATCTGACCGAGATGAGGGAAAAGCGGACCTGTGGAATATTCCTGGACATGATTCATGATGAGAGATCCCTGACAGTGACTGCGGGTGAGCTCTGCACGGGGGCGAAACACGATGACGGCATGGTGAAACTGGCTCAGGAGGTGGCGGTCAGCCGCGGCTGGCCCATAAGAAAGCGCTGGATTCTCCTAGGAGCGAGTGATGCCTCGGCCTTCTCAGTGAAGGGCATTCCTGCCACCTTGCTTGCCTGTTATGACTTTTCGCGGCTGGCGCCCAACTATCACACGCGCCATGACACCCTGGAACACGTCCGTCTCCGGTCCCTGTCCGTTTCTCTGCAAATGGTCATTGACATGATCGAGCGGCTGGACGGAGACCGGACGCAGTCGCGGGAATGAGCGAGGTCTGCCGCCAGATATGGAATCTCCACTCGCGCCCTATAGAGTCCTCGATCTCACTGACGAGAAGGGCTTTCTCTGCGGCCGGATACTGGGCGATTTCGGCGCCGATGTCATCAAAGTGGAGCCACCGAGGGGCGACCCCGGCAGGAGGGTCTGGCCCTTCTACCGTGACATCGCTGATCCAAAGAGGAGCCTCTACTGGTTCGCCTACAACGCCAACAAACGCGGGATAACCCTGAATCTGGAGTCCGCGGACGGGCGCGAGATATTCAGAACGCTGGCGAAAACGGCGGACTTCGTCATCGAGTCCTTCGCTCCGGGGTACATGGATGGGCTTGGCCTGGGCTACGGCAGCCTCAGTCAGATCAAGCCGGGCATAACCATGACGTCGATCACCCCTTTCGGTCAGGACGGACCCTGGAGGGACTACAAGGGCTCCGATATTGTCCTCTGGGCACTGAGCAGCTATCTGTACGTCACCGGTGATGAGGACCGCCCGCCGGTGAAGCCGAGCTTCCCGCAGGCCTACCTTCACGCTGGCCTGGAGGCGGCGACGTCCACTCTGGTGGCCCTGCACCATCGTCAGTTGACCGGAGAGGGTCAGTGGATAGACGTCTCGGCCCAGCAGGCGCTGGCTGTGATCAGCCTGCAGAACCAGCAGTACTGGGACCTGGCCCGGTTCAATCCCCGGAGGGCGGGCGCGTTTCAGCACCTGTCGGGAGTGAGGTGGCCGCTTCAGAGGCGGCTGTGGCAGTGCCGCGATGGCTTCGTCGCCTTCGTGCTGTTCAGCGGGCGTCTGGGCGCTGAGGGCAACCGGGCACTGACCGGGTGGATGGACAGGGAGGGACTGGCGCCGGAGTGCATGAAGAGGATGGACTGGGCCGCCTTTGATCCCCAGGGGTCCGATCTGACCGACGAGGAACACGGTCAGATGATGGAAGCCCTGAGCGCCTTCTTCAATCGGCACACAAAAGCAGAGCTCTACAAGATGGCTGTGGAACGCCGCATTGTGCTCTATCCCTGCAATACCACCGAAGACATCATGAATGACCCTCATCTTGCGGCCCGGAATGCCTGGACCGGGGTGGAGCATGATGAGCTTGGTGCCATGCTCACCTATCCCCGGCCCTGTGTGAGGTTTTCGGACGCTTCCTGCGAGATCAGGCGGCGCGCCCCTCTTCTGGGAGAGCACAACGGGGAGATCTACCAGGGTGAGCTTGGCTTCTCCCGGGATGACCTGGTGGTGCTGAAGCGGAATGGTGTCATCTAAGATGCGGAAAGCGCTGGACGATATCAAGATCGCCGACTTCACCTGGTACGTGGCCGGCCCGCTGTGCGTCAGATATCTGGCCGACTGCGGAGCCCGGGTGATCCATGTGGAGACGGCCAGGCGGCTGGACGGAGTGAGGAAGCTGCCGCCGTACAAGGACAACGTCCCCGGAGTCAACCGCAGCGGGTACTTCCACAACTACAACTGCAATAAGCTGGGTGTCACCCTCAATCTGGAGCATCCCAAAGCCCGCGAGCTGGCCACCAGGCTGGTGCGCTGGGCGGACATCGTGGCTGAGAGCTTCGGCCCCGGCGTGATGGACAATCTGGGGCTGGGCTATGAGCGCGTGAAACAGATCAAGCCCGACATCATCATGATCAGTCTCAGCTCCAAGGGCCAGAGCGGGCCGCACAGCGCTCTTCCGGCAGTGGGGATGCACCTGGCGGCGCTGTCGGGATTCATCGAAATCACCGGCTGGCCCGACCGGGATCCGGCTCTGCTCTACGGGGCCTATACCGACAGCATCGCCGGCCGGTTCGGGGCCGCCGCCCTGCTGGCGGCCCTGGACCACAGATGCCGGACGGGCAGTGGCCAGCACATCGACCTGTCGCAGTACGAAGCCGGCCTGCAGTTCCTCGTCCCTCCCCTGCTTGACTATGCTTCCAGCAAGAGAGTCCTGAAAAGGAACGGAAACCGTCACAGCTACGCCGTCCCGCACGGCGTGTATCCCTGCAAGGGCGACGACCGCTGGTGTGCCATCGCCGTGTTCACCGACGAAGAGTGGGCTGCTCTGTGCCGGGCCATGGACCAGCCGTCGTGGGTCGATGATGCCAGATATGCGACGTTCCTGAGCAGGAAATCCAACGAGGAAGAACTGGACCGTCTGGTGGCGCAGTGGACACTGAAGCACACCGCCGAGGAGGTGATGGCCAGGCTGCAGGCGGCAGGAGTATCAGCGGGGCTGGCGGCCACCGCCGAAGACCTCCACCGCGACCCCCAGTTGGCGGCGCGGCAGCACTTCCAGACGCTGGAGCATCACGAGATAGGCAGTCAACCTACGACAGCCTGGGCTCCCGGCTGTCCAGAACGCCGGCTAAGCTGGACCGGGCGGCCCCCATCCTGGGGCAGGACAACTACCATGTCTTCACCCGGATCTTCGGCCTTTCCGATGATGAGTTCGCCGATCTCGCCAGCCAGGGCGTCTTTGACTAGACGCGAGCCGGAGATGTAAGTCACATACCCCGGCGGCAGTGAGCGGCGATAATCAAGGGTGCAGGGTGACCGGACGGGACCATGGAACAAGAAGTGCTGAAGAGAATAGTGGCAGCGCTGCGGTGCAGTCAATGCAGTGCTTCGTTCAAACAGGAGGGCGTTGACTTTCTGGGCAGCAAAGAGGACGTGTGGTATTTCATGGTGGACTGCTCGGGCTGCGGCAACCGGGAGATGGTGGCGGCGCTGGTCCAGCAGGCCGGAGAAGCCGAGAAGTGCACCGATCTGACCGAGTCAGAGGCAGGCAAGCTGGTTGACCCGGTGGAGTCCGACGATCTGATTGACATCCACCTCTATCTGAAGGACTTCAGCGGGGACTTCAAATCGCTGTTCACGGGGACGATGGGGCACGCATAACCACCCCTGCCCCAACATTTTACAGAATTGGACGGACTGTTAGGCCGCCCGTAACCTGATTCCGCTGCGTTTGTACCCCAGGATGGTGATGGTGCCTTTCTATGTGCAGATAACATCCGAGTCAGGGTGTCGAAACCGCAATACCTGGGTTTCTCACGAAGAAAGCGTGCCCCCTTAACTACTGGTCACGGTGTCATCAGATCAGCGTCCATTGCGCGCACTGGAGCTCATGTCAACTGCCAGCAATCGTTCGCAGGTCCGCGAGACTGGCTAACATACCGAATGAGATTACGCACCGCAACCAGATATCAGCGCATCGAACTTGCTAACGGCTGTTTGCACCCCATCCTTGAGGACCATGTGCCTTGTCCACATGCTTGGACCGGAGGGTCAACTTGAGTCAGGCAGAAGATTTGGCTCCTTTCGGCCTGAACTTCAAATAGAGGGCAGCCCCTGCTATGACTACTCCTACACCAATGCCAACCCAAAGCCCGACAGGGATAGGTGGCTTCTTCTCAACAGCGAAGTTTTGAGTCAACCTCCCAGTGCCACCGGGGGTTTTGATGGACACATCCCGGGGTCCTATGGCAGCCGCGCTATCGATGGTGATCTTGGGGTTTATCACAAGAGAGATGTCGCAACCTAACGAGCCTTACGTTGTTGCCATGCCCGACGATGTCCGCACACAGGACACCAGCAACCGCTCTTTATGTTGTCCGGGATTGCTTCCCACTGGTGGCCTTCCTTGCATTGCCAGAGCAGATGGACCTTGGCATTCAGGTATTCGGCCGACAAGCATCGCCCGCCTCGAGAAGCAGCAATGGCCTTCATCTCAGGCAACCCAAGTCTTCTGGAACGGCTTTGCTTTGACCGCCCACACTCGGGACACCAGTGTCCTTGCTGGACGTTGTTCGGAGTTGTCTCCCATTTGTGGCCTGCCTGGCATTGCCAGAGGAGCTTCGTATTCCCGTCCCTGTACACCGGTGACAGGCATTGCCCCCCATGCTGAGCAGCAAGATTCTTCATATCATCAATTGTCTTGCCAAGCCCCACGCAGAATGGGCACCAATGGCCTTGCCTTATGCTATTGGCTGATGCCTGCCAGCGATGCCCCTTGGAACACTCCCACAGAAGACTCCTCTTGCCGTCCCCATAGGCTGGTGATAAGCATTTGCCACCTCTTGCTGCCGCAGTCGCCCTTATTTCCTCTAGAGTCTTTCTGACATTACCGGCGCAGTAGGGGCACCAAGTGCCTTGCTTTATGCTATTGGGAATAGCCTCCCACTTGTGACCTTGTGCGCATTGCCACAAGAGCTTCGTACCATCGTTGACATAGCTTGTCGATAGGCACTCGCCGCCATGCTCTGTGGCGATTGTCCGCAGATGGTTGAGAATCTCCCTTGATCCACCAGTGCGATATGCCCTATTGATGTCAACGTCTCTTGTGTCAATGTCTTGCGGCAGGCGGATGGCCCTGACACTGAGCTGTTCTTTGATGAACGCTCTCACTTGATCCAGGGGCAGGCGATTGGGAATCTGCGGAACGACAACCAGAGTGATTCCTCTCTGGGCGCAGAGTTCGGATTTTAGGGCGTCATCCTCTTGCCTTCGTGAGAGATCGAACTCACTATTATGGAGAAAGTGGACTTTCGTGGAATAGTGTTGTTCACCCTGATGTTCAAACGCTATGCCCAAGGTTGCACAGTAACCATCGAGTTCCATCTGATTGCCGGCGCTGTTGATCAGCCATTGGGGGCGAGTCTTTGGGAAAGAATCTCCCAGCAACTGACTGAAGAACTCTCTGCAGATTCTCTCGCCTAGTCTGGGCGAACATATCGGGCACCACTGCCCTTGCTGGATGTTGTTCCAATTAGCCGTCCACTGATGACCTTCAATGCACTCCCACTTCAAGTGGGTCTGCGAATTCACGTAGTTCTGAGAGAGGCATTTGCCACCTCGTTCCTTGGCGAGATGCCGTATATCGTCCATTGATGGTTTGCTCTTTCTTGCGCATACGGGGCACCATGTCCCACTCTTGACACTGCTGGGTGCTGCTTTCCAGCTATGGCCTGCTCTGCATTGCCATAGGAGGGGCGTCTGCGCGTTGACGTAGATATCCGAGAGACACTTTCCCCCTCTACTCTCTGCCAGACGGTCCATCTCTTGGATTGTCAATATGGTAGAACCACCGCACTTTGGGCACCATCTCCCTCGCTGAATGTCGTTTGGAGTTGCCATCCACTGATGGCCTTTGGCGCATTGCCACAACAGCTTTGACCACGAATTGACATAGATGTCCGACAGACATCTGCCGCCTCTTGTCTCAGCCAGACGATGCATGTACTGGATCGTCAATTTGACGTTCCCACTGCACTCAGGGCACCATTCCCCTTGCTGGATATGGCTCGGTGTTGCCATCCATAGGTGACCTTTGGCACATTGCCACAGGAGTTTTGACTCTGAATTAACATAGATGTCGGAGAGACACTTTCCGCCCCTAGTCGCAGCCAAGTGGTGCATTTGATCAATCGTCAGTTTTCTCATTCCGGCACAGTCCGGGCACCAAGTGCCTCGCTGGACACTGTCCGGTGTCGCCATCCATTGATGACCTTTGGCGCACTGCCACGTCAACTTTGAATTCGCACTAACATAGATGTCTGAGAGACATCTGCCGCCGCGGCGCTCGGCAAGTTGTTGCATTGTCTGGATCGTGAGCTTCTTCATAATGAGTGAACGGATTATGCCAAGTCCAACCTCGCCCTGGATACAGAAGGGGCAAGGCTTGCCTTCCTAGCTACATCACTACCGATAATGGTGGTTGTCGCAAATCACGAGGCCAAAGGTCCAGCCTGTCTCACATGCCAAGAAGGTGGGTTTTTCCGCCAGGTGTACTGCTCCAAGAGCCCTCTACTTCTCATCAGCCATCTTCAATGGCCGAAAGTACTCTTCTATGTCGTCAAGAGGTCTCGGGTCGTAGCCCGTGCCGATGTTGATCAGCATTATCGCATCGACGACGGCGTTGTAGTAGCTCCTCGCGAGGACCAGTGAATCCTCTCTACCAACGAAGCCGAGAACTTTTTCGTAGTTCGCATGTGCAATCTTGTTTCGCAACCGTATCAATTTCTTGAGCTCCGCCTTACATTTTGGCCACTCTTTCGGTGCAGCGCATTTCCCCTTACCATCGCACCGATCCGTATTCCTCAACAGGGCCCAAAACGTATCAACTAGACATGCCAAGTTCTGCTCGGGTTGCAGGGACGGATCCATTGCGGCAAGAGCACGTCTCAGCCTGTACTCAAGAGCGAAGCATGAGAACAGCACGGCTTGTAAGGCTTCAGCCAATGATTCCGACACCCGGTTCATGCGATAATCAACAAAGGCACGCTTTCGTCCTGCTGGTTGCCCCCCTGATCGAATCGCATGCTTCCTGGCAAGGTAAACGTAGGTGTGCCACAGATTCCGGTCACTATCAGTGGATCCATCGAATATTGGCATGAATACCTCCCACTTGTCGAACGACCAAGCTCAGCCGTGGTTTTGCATTACTCAGATGGGTTTGGGCATTGTAGCCCGGTCGATCTTATCAGGTCAACAACATGCCGCGTTGTGCCAAGTCAAAGCCCTTAATGTTCTCTGCTAACGCTTCTGCTAACGAACTTCTCACCCCCAAGAGGTACAGCGAGCTACTACAAGGTATAAGAGCAACCCAAATCGCTCACAAAACGCCACCACGAATTACTAGAGTTCACTCTCAGTTCCCACACGCCTGTATCTTTTAATCAGGGTGTCGTTTCTGGCTCCCCCTCGCGGTCATTCGACACGTTGGCCCCATCATCTCAAAGCTGACATGACCACTGTGCCCCAGAGCCCCTGCTACAACTGATCTACGGCCAAGTTCGAATCCAACGCGATGGGTTGGGTGGTATCGTTCTGCAGGCAGTACTGCCCAGACCCTTGAACGATATGCTGGCTGCCAGCGGGAGATCCTAAGCGAGCTACGGAGACCTTGAGCAGTACCTGGATGTCCCTCTGTCGAAAGGTCCTGCATGGTGGGCAGAAGAGGGCCCCAACCTCTAACCTTCTGTGCGGGAAGTCCTGATTGCTCCAAATCTTGAGCTATGCTGGGGCCTTGCCTCGTCTGGTATGACTCGCCCTCGAAAGGATGCAAGCGGTTTCCGCCTTGTAGCTGTCCAGCTTCGGGACCATGAGGTCGTCTGGGGAGTCACGATCCTACGTGAGGAGGTATCCACCATCCACGACCAGCATGGCGCCGGTGACGTAGTCCGATGCCTCGCTGGCGAAGAAGAGTACCACCTTGGCTATGTCATCGGGTACCCCCGGACGGCCGAGGGGCATGCGGCCCATGAATTTGGCGAGCAGGTCCTCGACCCCCTGGCCCTTGGCCTCCCGTGCCTGCCTGGTCTTCTCCGTGCCCGGGGTCCAGACGCTGCCGGGTGCTACTGCGTTGACGTGGATCTTCTGGGGTCCCCATTCCAGTGCCAGGGCCTTGGTGAGGGAGAGCACGCCGCCCTTCGAGGCGTTGTAGTGCGATACCTCACCCATGGGGTGCACGGCGTCTATGGAGGCGATGTTGATGATCTTGCCCCCGCGGCCGCTCCTGGTCATCTCCCTGGCGGCGGCCTGGCAATAGAAGAACAGCCCCTTAAGGTTGATGTCCAGCGTCATGTCCCAGAGCTCCTCGGTGGTCTCCAATGCGAGCGAAAGCGGGTAGATGCCGGCGTTGTTCACCAGGATGTCCAGGCTGCCGAAGGCCTGCACGGTGGCCTCGACGACTTTCCCGGCGTCCGCTATGTTCCGGGCGTCGGCCTTGATGGCCTCAGCCTTCCGGCCCCTCTCCTTGATCCTCTCCGCCGTTCTTTTGGCGGCGTCCAGATCGATATCGGCAATCATGACGGCGGCGCCTGCCTCGCTGAGGCGGTAGGCGATGGCCCGGCCGATGCCCATTCCGGCACCGGTGACGATGGCGCCCTTGCCGGTGAGGTCGAAGAGCTCAGCGATGGGTTTCGTTGCCATAGATATCCTCCATTCCTTCGGGCGGGCCGATTGGAGAGGCCACGCCTGTTCTCTCGATGACAGCTTTGTATCATAGGGTATTCCCTCTGCCGACTGCAACCCGACGGGCCTCTGACAGGACACGCTCAGCAGCGGAGTCTATAATTGAGGAACACAATCGGTGAAGGGGGTTCCGTAGTGAGCAATCAGGA
>JAFNFZ010000339.1 GCA_017885485.1 Chloroflexota bacterium | reverse complement strand
AATGTGCGGCCTCTTTGCCAGTGACCAGGATACATGATGCCGCTCGTTCTTCGTCCGGCCAACCTCTGGTGTGAAGATGTTGACCGAGCGCAGACGTCTAATGCATCTGGCTTGTGGCAATCATAGCCCAGCCGAACTGCCGAGGGTGATGCTGTGATCTCAAGTACGGTGCAATCCGGTGACCGCAGAGCGGCGGAGGCTCAGGTCAATCTGGGGATCGTTTGCAGGGCAAGAAGGTTGATGTTACAATCGTCGACCGAGAATGAACACCATGTCTGAAGCGGTGGTCGAGGTCAAAAACCTTGCCAAGACCTATGGTAACGTGAAGGCCGTGGATGGGATCAGCCTGAGCGTAGCCAGGGGAGAGGTGTTCGGTATGCTCGGCCCGAACGGTGCGGGCAAAACCACGACAGTAGAGATAATCGAAGGCCTGCGCAAGGCCGACAGTGGTACGGTCAGACTGCTGGGCATGGACGTCTCCAGGGACATCCATGCCCTGAAAGAACGCATGGGGGTGCAGTCGCAACACCCGGCGCTTTACCCGAACCTGACGGTTGAGGAAATCGTCAACTTCTTCCGCACGCTGTACAGGACATCTCTTCCTGCGTCGGAGATCATCAAACTGGCCACCCTTGAAGAAAGCCGGAAGATACTCTACAGAAATCTCTCGGGCGGTCAGCAGCAGCGGTTGTCTGTGGCTCTGGCTTTCGTCAACGATCCGGATGTCCTTTTCCTGGATGAGCCGACCACAGGATTGGACCCTCAGGCGCGTCGCGCCATGTGGGAAGTTGTGGAGAACTTTCACAGGATCGGCAAAACAGTCCTTCTGACCACGCACTACATGGAGGAAGCACAACGACTCTGTGACAGGGTGGCCATCATGGACCACGGGCAGGTAATTGCTCTGGACAGTCCTCGACGCATGATTGAACAACACATCAAGGAGAGCGCCATTCAGTTCAAGATGACGAACTACCCCGGCCAGGAAGTCCTCACCGGCCTCACGGGAGTGACCAAAGCCGTCAAGGAGGGAGACGAGATCATCTTGTACACAAACAACATACCCCCCGCCATTTCCGCGCTCCTTGAACTGGCTTCGGCGCGATCAGCGGAACTATCGGAGCTTTTCGTCCGCCAGGCCACGCTTGAGGATGTCTTTCTGAAATTGACCGGAAAGAGGATAAGGGATTGAGAGCCTTCGCCAGCGTATTCGTAGTGCACTACAGGCAGTTCATCAGGGATAGAGCTGCGCTGTTCTTCACCTTCATCTTCCCCATTATGTTCATCCTCCTTTTCGGCTGGGCCTTCAGCGGTCCGGGCACACAGACCTTTGATGTGGGGCTGAGCGATCAGGGCTCGCCTCAAGGCACCAGTTACATTAGACAGGGCCTGAATAGCGTGACCACGGACGAGGGCAAGAACATGTTTCAGGTAGAGGCGGGACCGGAAGACGAACTGCTGCAGTCGCTGAGAGACGGTGATCTTGATGCGGTGATAGTCGTACCGGAGGACATGGACATCTCCCTGAGTCAGGGCCAGTCCTCGAACCTGCAGGTGTACTACGACCCCAGCCTGGCCTCGAACCAGCAGACCATGATTCCTATCCTGCATCAGGTAGTTGATGGCATAGACCGCCTGCTGCAGAACAGCACCCCACTGATTGGCATCCAGCGGAACAGTCTGGAATCACATGAGCTAAGGTACATCGACTACCTGGTACCAGGGATACTGGGCATGTCTCTGATGTTCACCGGTCTCTTTGGGGCGCTGCCCGTGATCCAGCAGAGGCAGGCGCACATCATCAAGCGTCTGGGTACCACTCCCTTGCGTCGCTCGACACTGGTCTTCGGCGATCTGGCATTCCGCATGATACTGGTTCTCCTGACAGCGGTACTGATTGTGCTGGTGGGACGGCTCGTTTTCGACGTACAGATGGTGGGCAACTGGTTCAGTTTCTGCGGGATTGTCATTCTGGGGGCCTTCGTGTTCACCAGCCTGGGTTATCTGGTAGCGGCGTTTGTGAAGACGGAGGAGGCCGCGGGCCCCGTCCTCAACGTCATCACCATGCCGATGATGTTCCTCTCGGGCACCTTCTTTGAGGTCACTAGCATACCATCCTTCATCCAGCCTGTGGTGAAGATTCTGCCCTTGACCTATCTCAACGATGCCTTGAGGCAGATCATGGTATCAGGCACTCCGCTGCATTCGATGGTGACCGATGTAGCCATAATGGCGTGTTGGGCAGTCGTCTGTCTCGGGGTGACCATACGGTTCTTCCGCTGGGATTGAGCAGGGGAGCGAAGCCACCCCTCAGCCTTGCGTGAGGCATCTTCTGCCTCCATCATCTGCAGCCCGACAACGCTAAGGGGATTCTATGACCGATAGTCGGAGAGCAAAGTGAATCTAGCCAGGCAATTTCGTGCCGACAGGTCGGTGGCCGTCCTTGTGCTCTCCAATCTGGTAACCCATTGCCCTGGCTCTGGCGCTGAAATGGGAGATCCGGGATGTCATGTGGATCTACTGGGGACAAAGCGTCATCATTGGAGTCTTCAACTGGCGGAGAATACTGGACCTGAAGCAGTTCTCCACAGAGAACTTCCGCATCGGTGACAAACCCGTCCAGGCAACGCGGCAAACGCAGCGGGAGGTGGCCCGGTTCTTCCTGTTTCACTATGGGTTCTTCCACCTTGTGTACCTTGTGTTTCTCATCGTACTGGCAACGCCTGTTCCCGGCACGCCCGTTCTCGGCATTGGCCTGTGCATCCTGGCGTTCCTGATAGGTCACGGATTCTCCTACTGGCACAACAGGCAGAGAGACAGGGAGAGAACGCCCAATATTGGCTGCGTCATGTTTCTGCCATACGGGCGGATCATCCCGATGCATTTCACCATCATCTTCGGAGGCTTCGTTGGCGCAGAGTCAGGCGGCAGTCTGCTCCTGTTCCTGGGGTTGAAGACACTGGCGGATGTCATGATGCACATGATGGAGCATGCCGAAAGAAGGAACTGAGCTCGTTTAGATACACATCAGACGGCGGAAAAGGAGCCGACAGTGGACTATTCTCCTGATTGGGAAGGATGGAATGGAGGCGGCTCCATACGGAGGCAATGGGCCTGATCCTCGGCTTCAACTGTGTCTGATGGTAACTCGGATGGCTTCACGATCGGGGTGCTGTCGTGTGAGGAGCAGCAAGGCCTCGTCGAACTGATCGAGCGACAATACCTCCCCGAGCAGCGCTGCCGTTGGAACATGCCCTTGATTTAGAAGTTTGACGGCTGTTTGCATGGACTGCTCCGTTGAACCGGCACCGCCGCGGACCGTGAGTGCATTCAGGACGATCCGGTCAGTGACGATTTCCACGGGAGCCATGTTCTTGAGGCCAGCAAGGAGTATCGTTCCACCGAAGATGGCCAAATCAAAGGCCTGTTGCACAGCGACCCTGGACATGGAGGTGACATCCATGACCACGTTGGCCCCCCGGCCTCCGGTGATTTCCTTCACACGCTGAACAACATCCTCCTTGTCCACGTTGATGATGTGGTCTGCTCCGGCCACCCGTGCGGCCTCCAGGCGAAGGCGGTCACCGGATGTTCCGGTGGCTATGATGCAGGAGGCTCCAGCCGTTTTTGCCGCGACAATGCACATCAAACCTACATGGCCCGGACCCTGCACCACCACCGTATTGCCTTCTCTTACACCCGCCGAGGACACCCAGTTCACCGCATTGGCGAGAGGTTCAAAGATGGTGAAATGTTCCGCCGGGAGGGATCCGGTCAGTTTCATCAGGTTGGTGCCTGGGGCAATACACATGTATTCGCCGTAGCCGCCCCAGAGACCACCATGGACATCCAGAGCCATGGTATACCCGTAAAGCAGCAACTTACCATGGTACAGGCCGCTCCTCAGTATCAGATCAACTGCCACCCGGTCGCCCACGGCCACAGGGAACCGGGCATCTTCAGCCAGGGCCTCCACACGCCCTACCATCTCATGTCCCGCGACAACCGGGGCAACCTCTCCGGGCACGTGTTTGCGGCCCTTGAGTTGTGCGGCGTCGCTGCTGCACATTCCCACCGCTTCAACCTTGACCACCGCCCCGCCAGCGGGAGGCGTGGGTTTTTCGAACATGCGCATCTGGTAGGTTCCATCGCCGTTGAACACAATCGCTCTACATTTCTTGGTCATTAGTCGCCTCCATGGCTCATCTATCGAAACCCTTCGTTTCCTGTGAGACCGGTGCGGGCACTAATGCAGTCTTGACCTGACCCGGCTATGGCTATCGGGGAACCCGGAAGTGGCATTCTGCTGGAATAGTACCAGACACGCGATCGAGGATGTCAACCAAGCGGACCCCCCTATCCGCGACGTCTTTCGGCTTTGCTTCGTTTCAATGAAAGAGATCGCGGCTTGGAGCGAAGTCGCCCTGCCCGATCGGACTTGAACCTGGCCCGCCATTTCGGGTACCTTTAGGACGCTTGCGATGGCAATGGGAGGACACTCATGAGCGAAAGACCCCGCGCCTATACTTTGCTGGAAGATCTGGTCCGACGTGTGCGGCTCCCCTGGTACGTGGCGGCCGCCCTGGTTGCCACCGTCCTCCTGGGATCCCTCGTGGTTCTGGCCTATCTGGATGGCGTCTTCAGTAGTCCTTTTGAGTGGGGGTTCTGGCGCATCGCTCTGCAGTCGCCGGTCATTATCACCTACATCCTGGCAGCCTACCCTTTGATCCAGCGACTGAGGGACAGGGCTGTACGGTCTCTGGCGTTGCTTGTTGAAGTCGACCAGAGGTCAAGCGAAGACATTATGAGAAGTCTACATGCAGTGAGTCGACGCTCTGAATGGTTGGCCCTCATACTCGGGGCGTCATTCTGGTTGCTCCTCAGCCAGCCGTGGGACTGGGTCGACAACTGGCTGGATCTCTATGAGGTGGGTACAGGTACGGTGATGTTCGGCTTGTTAGGATGGCTGATTAACGGCGCAGCCAGCGGTACACGCCATCTCACCAGGCTGAACCGCCTCCACGTCAAGCCCGATATCCATAATCCCGGGCTTATGACGCCTGTAGCCCAGTGGAGCCTGGGCATATCGATGGCTTTCGTCGGGGGCATCACCATATCGGTAGCCTTCCAGCCCTGGGAGAATCTGGCGGAATGGTGAAATGTTGCCATATATGGAGTGCTGCTTCTGGTGACCGTGGTACTCTTTTTTGTGTCTCTGTGGAGCACGCATAAGGCCATGGTGAGGGCCAAGAGGACTGAGCTGTCGATGGCTAGAGAGAACCTGGGAGCGGCGCTTCGTGAATTGAGGGAGAAGACGGCCCAGGGATCAGCGGAAGGCATAGAGAAGCTCCACTGGGCCGTGGCCGCTTGGGGAACCTATGAGAGGCGCGTTCGCGAAGCCCAGGAATGGCCATACAACGCCAACGTCCTCCTGCGCCTGGGGGCATCGGCGCTTTTCCCTACCGCTGTATACCTGCTGAAATTCCTGTTTGGAGTGCGCATCACCCCCTGAATCTGAGTCGCAGCCAGGAGACGCGCCCGTTGAGCGAACTGGGGTGTAGTGGTCGTGCAGCCTCTTGCGTACCTCCGGGAAGCGATCTGCTGCAGTCCTGCTACACTTCTGCAGGCAGCGGTGGACTACTGTGGCCCACAGATGGGACACAACTCGTGTTCTTAAAGGTGGCATTTGCCTTTCCCTGGGCCCATGTCAGAGAAGGCTTGGCCGAGGTATCTCCCAGTGCTTCAAATCCTGCGCACCAAGTGACCGACAAAAGTGGCGAGGTTTCTCTTTGCAGATCGCGTGTTTCTGAAGAGGGTGAACACATTGATCAGATACCGGGGATGCAGAAGGAAAGAAAGCGCTGCCCTCTTCCAGAGCAGTTTGCCATCAGAAGCCAGAATCTGGTCGAAAGGCTGTACGCCATGCTGCATCGTGTCTGAAATGGAACGAACGGCTATGAAAGGAACCTGCCGGGCTGAGGCTATCTTGGCGATCCAGTAGCTTTCCATATCCACAATGTCTGCATGGAAGGTTCGGCTCAATTCCCGCATCCTCTGGGAACTGGAAGCCAGTTGTAGCACTGTGACACTGCTGCCAACACAGAAGCGGGCTGTCCCGTCTCCAGGTCCCTGTGATGCCAGAGGAAGCAGCTTGGCATCGGGAGTACATGGCTCTACCCTCTGTCCTTCCTCGTGCAATCCAAGCGCACAATGCAGTGTTGAGCATACAACGACGTCGCCAATCCGTAGCTCTGGACTCAGCGCCCCTGCAAAGCCGAGAGAGATCATAGCAGTAACAGGATAGCGCTCCAAGAGGAACCGCGTTGCATTCTGAGCCCGCTCCCTACCCATCCCAGTCTGTACCAGCAGGGTGTCTCTGCCTTTGAATTGGCCACGGTACAGTCTGCAAACCCCGCTGGCAGCGACCTCCTCGATGACCATCTGTCTCCGCAGGTCTGCTATCTCCTGTCCAAACGCACCCAACAAAGCCAGCATCAACCCCCCTCGAGGTAGGCATAAGTTGCCAGTATTGTCCATATTAGTCAAGCACAGGTGGTGAATTGACCTGCCTGCAGTAGTTGTACCACTTCTCGGGTCACAGCTGCCAGGGCTTGAGCCACTGCGTGAATCGTAACCCCACCAGCGCCTTGTAGAACTTCAAGTTCCCCCTTTGTATTTAGGTTGACGCTGGGCAAGGTGCAACTACTTGGGGCAGGTCACCGAGAAGTCATCGAACCTTAGAGAAAGGCCTATAATGAGAAAAGACCTCACGGGGACACCACTGGAATTCGTGGGAAGTGTCGGGAAGGTCTAATGGCGAATGGCCCTGCCAAAGGGGTGAGGTCAAGATGAAGGGCATCATATCTAGAAATTCATCCCGGACGCCATGGTCCGGTCAGGCTCTCTATACCAAAGCCTTCTTGTCAGTATACGATTGGTTTGCTCTTGGATTGCACTGCCGGTTCATCTGGCAGTGTCCGCCCAGTCATGTTCTTGAGCTCTACAATCAGCACATCTCGAGAAACCATCTGGATATTGGTGTCGGTACCGGCTACTTTCTAGACAAATGCAGATTTCCGATGGAGCATCCTCGTCTTGTTCTAATCGACGTTAACCCAAACAGCCTCGCTGTGGCGCAAAAAAGGCTAGAACGTTACCATCCCCAGGTCTATCGCGGAGACATTCTAGAGCCCCTCTGCATTAATACCCCAGGATTCGACTCAATAGGTTTAAGCCACTTGTTGCATTGCCTACCTGGAACCATGGACACGAAAGGGATAGTCTTCCAAAACATCATGCCTCTTCTTAACCCCGGCGGAGTTGTATTTGGCACCACCTTCTTGTATGAAGGTATCAAGCGCAATCCCTTGGCCAACTATATGTTCTGGTGGACAAATCTGCTTGGATTCATGACCAATAAGCAGGATAGCATGGACGGACTCGCCCGGAATCTCAAGAGGTATTTCTCAGAGAGCCATATTGAACTACGTGGCTGTGGAGCTCTCTTCTGGGCACTGAAGTGACAGGGGTCCACGGGGAGT
This sequence comes from Chloroflexota bacterium, assembly GCA_017885485.1. Classification (GTDB taxonomy): domain Bacteria; phylum Chloroflexota; class Dehalococcoidia; order UBA2247; family RBG-13-53-26; genus RBG-13-53-26. Next base: position 190 of record JAFNFZ010000339.1, on the reverse strand, counting down.
TCTAATGGGCAGGAATATCCGCCCTTACTCTATTCGGCACTGCCCTTTGTCTCCAAGCTGAGGTTGGATGTATCATGTCACTGAAAGCAATCTGCCGATGGTACGTCTGTTGTTAAGTGGCAGGTAGAAAGGGGCTCTGCTATGGCGAAGGGTACAATCAAGAGTCTAATTGGAGACAAGGGCTATGGGT
>JAFNFZ010000338.1:6439-6784 GCA_017885485.1 Chloroflexota bacterium | reverse complement strand
CGGATAGCTACCGCTTCTCTCATAGGCGCGGAAAACTCTTCACCTATACGGGCGATATTCTGGCATTCAGCCCCAGTCCACCGGCAATCTACGGGTTCGTTGACTTCGACGGCGGGGGAAGATGGATGTTCGATCTGAATGACTGCGACCTCGAATCTCTCAGCGTCGGCATGCCGGTCGAGCTCAGCTTCAGGCGGAAGTACCGTGATGTGGCCCGGGGCATACATGGCTACTTCTGGAAAGCCGTACCGATCAGGGCCTAGCGACTTGGCGGGAAGGAAAAGGAGAAGATCATGGCAGACGGAATAAGGGACAAGGTAGCCATCATCGGCATGGGATGCACCA
>JAFNFZ010000338.1:6113-6365 GCA_017885485.1 Chloroflexota bacterium | reverse complement strand
CTGCGCGGTGCCTGCTATGCCGTGGCCTCGGGCGCGTATGACATCTGTCTGGCGCTGGGTGTCGAGAAGCTCAAGGATATCGGCTACGGCGGCCTGCCTCAGAATGAGGTCCAGTGGGGAACCAGATTCCGGCTTGTCTTCCCCAATCTCACCCCGCCCGGCGGATTTGCCATGATGGGCACCAGATACTTCGCCCAGTATGGCATCAACCCCCAGGACGGAAAACACGCCCTAGCCAGGATCACTGTGAAG
>JAFNFZ010000338.1:0-6102 GCA_017885485.1 Chloroflexota bacterium | reverse complement strand
TATTTGACTGCTGTGGGGTGAGCGACGGCGCTGCCGCCGCCATAGTAGCTCGGGCCGATCTGGCCAGGAAGCTCCGGCCCGATCCTGTTTATGTAAAATCACTCCAGATCGCCGCCAGCTCTGGCGAGGAGATGGCCTACACAGAGTGGGACTATGCTCACGTGGAGTGCACTGTTCGAGCTTCACAGAGGGCCTACAAGGAGGCGGGCATCAAGNNATAAGCATGATGGAGGTACACGACTGCTTCTCCATCACTGAGTTGGTGACCTACGAAGATCTGGGTATATCGCCCCGGGGGCGGGCGAGGGAGGATATCGAAGCTGGTTTCTTTGACCTGGAAGGAACATTGCCCTGCCAGCCCGATGGAGGGCTGAAGTGCTTCGGCCATCCCATCGGGGCCTCAGGGCTGCGCATGATGTACGAGATGTACAAGCAACTCCAGGGCAAGGCCGGCCCACGGCAAATCAAGAACCCCAGACTTGGCCTGACCCACAATATGGGGGGCATCCCACCGGTGAACGTGGTCAGCGTCTGCATAGTCGGACTATAGATTTGGCATTGCCCTGACCGTTGTAGGCCTGGCCGATCTCTGGCGGAAGGAGGAGGACATGGACTTCTCATTCACTGAAGAGCAGCAGATGCTCAAGACCAACGTCCGCAGCTTCCTGGAGAAGGAGATTGTGCCTGTCGTTGATGAATATGAGCAGAAGGGTCCGCTGACCAAGGAGAGTACTGTAGCCTTCATCAGACAACTGATGCCCTTTGGCTACTTCCTTGGCTTGCTGCCCGAGAAGTACGGCGGCTCCCAACTGGAAGCCAAGACCAACGGCATTCTGTTGGAGGAGTTGGGCAGAGCCTGGGCCAGCCTGGCCGGTACCATTTTCATCGCCGCCGCCTTCTGGAGGCTAGTCGACGAAGCCAGCAACCCCGGCCAGAAGGAAAGGCTGATGCCTCTGGCCGCCGCCGGCGACTATATCGGCTGCCTGGCCATTACAGAACCCGATGTTGGTTCAGACGTGGCCGCCGTGAAGACCACCGCTACCCCAACGGGGGACAATTACATAGTCAATGGTACCAAGACCTGGATCTCCAATGGCAGCATCGCCGATGCCGCCTTCGTCCTGGCCACCACGGACAGGTCGCTCGGTGCTCTGGGCATGTCCTTCTTCCTGCTGGAAAGGAATGTCTCCCCATTCTCCGCCAGAGAATTGCATAAACTGGGGTTGCGCTCCTTCCCGACCGCCGAACTATCCTTCGAGGACTGCCCCGTGCCAAAACAGAATCTCCTCGACCCGGGCACCGGATACAAGCGTACGATGGCCTTCTTCGATGTTTCACGTGCCATGGTGGGAGTGATGTGCAGCGGCATCTCCCAGGCTGCCATAGACGCTTCGGTGAAGTATGCGCAGGATAGGATGCAGTTCGGACGACCCATCGGCAGCTTCCAGATGATCCAGGAGATGCTGGTGGATATGGTCGCGGAGACCGAGGCAGGACGGCTTCTCTCATATCGAGCCCTGGACCTGCTGGACAAGGGGCAGAAATCCCGCTGGCAGGCTTCCCTGGCCAAGGCCTACGCTACCGAGGCGGCAGTGAGAACGACCTCAAAGGCTATCCAGATTCATGGCGCTATGGGGCTCTCCGATGAATACCCCGTCGAGCGATATTTCAGAGATGCCAGGACTCTGACCATTCCCGACGGCACCACCCAGATGCAGAAACTGGTTGTGGGGCGGGATATCCTCGGGATCAGGGCCGTCGTCTGGCCATAGACTCGGTCTCAGACAAAGCCAGCAGACCGGCATCCCCAACTACGCAACGCGCCAGCTAACTCCCGCGGTGAAAACCACTATGCTAGAATTGCGCTCGGTCGGCTGGGCTGGAACCAGTCTGCTGCGAGGAGTGTACAATCGTCCAGGGAGCCGATTCGCGGCGATGTCAACCGTCAGAGAGCGAAGAGAGGAGGCAAGGATTGACTGGAGAAGATATCATGGGGTTTGTGGCAGGAGCGCTGGTCACCTTCAGTCTGGTGCCACAGATCATACGTGTGTTTACACTCAAGAGCGCGCGTGAGATAAGCATGCTATTCACTGGCCTGATGTTGGCAGGCATATTGATGTGGTTGGGCTACGGCATATTCAAGAGCCTGTTTCCGGTCATCCTCTGGAATGCCATCGGGGCATTGCTGGTCTCGATGCTCCTGTACGCAAAACTGAGGTATGGCAGGTAAGACAGGTTCAGAGGCTGCCATGTGATGGTGGCAAGGGGACGCAGTCGCCTACGCACAAGCCCTCTGCTATTGACAGTACCGATTCAGCGTTCGAAGAGAGAGAATATGTGCAGTGACACCGGCTGCAACGAAAACGAGGAGGGCTCTGGCCCAGAGAGCCTCTACAGCAAAGGCAGCCGAACATCCTATGGTTATCCACAAAGCNNGAACGTCCTTGAACTTCGGGCATAGCAGGCAGCGGCAAGCAGTACGAAAGGAGTGGCCGGCAGGAGAGGCAGAAATATGCCAGCAATGCCCAGAGCCAGGGAAGAAGTGCCGATGACCAAGAGGCCTGCTCGGGCCACACCCCTCATCTCATTGCCCTGCGAATCTACGTGCATTTCTGTCGGCCGGGCTGGTGTTCCGCCCATTCATATCGAAGTCATGCTGATTCTGCTTTGCCGGAAGACATAACGAAGGCAGACACTCCAGTGTCCAGCGCAGAAGCGGACAATGCCAGGCAGAACCGATGAGAAAAGAGCGGGAGACGGGACTCGAACCCGCGACGGCCTGCTTGGAAGGCAGGTACTCTACCAGACTGAGTTACTCCCGCACGGTTAAATCAATTCTAGTCTCAAATGAACCCGCCGTCAAAAGACAGTGGTCAGCCTGACGGAAACTGCCAGAACACCCCCTTTTTCTACGGGCACTACGCGTTGCTTCCCCGCGAGGGTTCTGATATAGTAGCGTCCGACCGAAAGGAGCGAGCCCACCGGCCCTGCAGTGGCAGAAGCTCCGAAGCAGCGGAGAACCCTCAAGTTGTGGAACCGGAGACCAGTCTCGATCATCGAGGGTAGGTTCATCCAATGACACAGCGTAGGAACTTGCTTCAGAAGACCGTCATCGAATTTCTACCGGCATCAATTCTCGCCGCTGCCAAGAACTTGCTTCGGAGGCCCGTCACCGGATTGCTACTGGCATCGTTCTTTGGCATTGCTCTGTACCTCAGAATCGCCCTTCCCTACGACCAGGTGTTCTCTGGGGATTGGGTCAAGTTCACCGGTGTCGATGCCTACTGGCACATGCGCATCGTGGACAACCTGGTCCACAACTTCCCTCATTTGAACTCCTTCGATCCATACATGGCCTATCCCGGCGGCGGAGGAACAAGCTATCTCTTCCCGTTCTTCGACTACCTGCTCGCCGGAGTCATCTGGCTCATCGGTCTGGGCTCACCAACCGAACACACCATCGACACAGTAGCTGCCTATTTCCCCGCTGTCCTGGGGGCGCTCACCGTCATTCCGGTCTACTTCATCGGCAAAACCCTGTTCGATCGCTGGGCTGGCATAATCGCAGCCGCACTCATAGGCATATTGCCCGGGGAATTCCTGGGGCGGTCGATTCTGGGCTTCACGGACCATCATGTCGCAGAAGTCCTCTTCACTACCACCGCGATGCTGTTCCTCATCCTGGCTATCAACAGCGCCAAGCGGGAGCAGTTGACTCTGGCGCATCTGAAGCATCCCCTCCGGGTGCCCGCCGCTCGACCTCTGCTATATGGCATTCTTGCTGGCATTTTCCTGGGCATCTACCTCATCAGTTGGATGGGGGCTCTGCTGTTCGTGTTCATCATTACTGCGTACTTCCTGATCCAGTTCACGATCGATCATTTGCAGAAGCGGCCTGTGGACTATCTGTGTCTGATCGGTACCGCCATCTTTCTGCCAGCCTTGCTGATCTCCGTTTCAGTTACCGGCAGCAGGCTCGATTCGGCTTCGCTGGTGATCGCGCTGGTTGTCCCAGCAGGACTGACTGCCATGTCTCGGCTGATGTCATCCAGAGAACTGAAGCCCATCTACTACCCACTAACCCTCGTGGTGCTTGGGATAGCTGCGGCTGGGGTGCTCTACGCCATCGATAGCGACCTGCTCCGGTCAATGGTCAACCAAATGGGAATCTTCTCCTGGCACATTGGCACATCGAATCTGGAGATGCAGCCACTGCTCTTGCCCAGCGGCCAGTTCTCGTTTACAGTCGTTTGGGGAAACTTCACCACCGGTTCGTTTCTTAGCCTCATTGGGCTATGCCTGCTGGCCTACATGACGGTAAGGAACCGTGGCGAAGCCGACAAGACATTACTCATCGTATGGACACTGGTCATCCTTGCAGCAACCCTGGCCCAGCGCCGTTTCAACTACTACCTGGCGGTCAACGTTGCCCTCCTCACAGGCTACGTCTCCTGGCAGGTACTTCGCTTTGCCGCCTCACTGGGGGGCTCCTATCGCCCTGCAATCAGACCAGAGCCTGCCAGGCGGAAGAAGAAGTCCAAGCAAAAGAGAACTCAGACGGCATATGTGGGAATTCGGGCGAGGTGGGCATATGTCTCGCTTGCCGCGATAGTGGTCTTCTTCGTTGTTCTGTATCCCAACGTAAGCAAGGCAAGGCAGGCAGCCAGCCAGACACGCTTCGCCCCCGGTGATGCCTGGCTCGAATCTCTCTCATGGCTAACCGAGAACAGCACTGAACCCTTCGGCAACGCGGATTTCTACTACGAACGCTACAGCACTCCATTCGATTACCCTGATACTGCCTACGGGGTGACCGCCTGGTGGGACTACGGCTACTGGATAACCCGTGTCGCGCACCGTATGCCCAGCAACAACCCGGGTGCTGGAGCGAGCGGAGGAAACCTGGAAGTCGCCAAACTCCTTGTGGCCCAGGACGAAGCCACAGCCAGCGAGATAATGAACGAACTGGGCTCAAGATATCTGATAACAGACTACCAAATCGTCACAGGCAAATTCCATGCGCCGGTTACGCTCTCCGGTCTGGATCTAGAGGATTTCCAGGCGACCTTCTACTATCGAGAACAACAGGATTCGCCCACACTCAGACCAGTGACGATCTACTTCCCTGAATACTACCGCTCAGTAGCGGTCAGACTGCACAACTTCGGCGGCGAGGCAGTGGTCCCCGATGAGATCATGGTGATCTCCTGGGAATGGCGGACGAGCACCGAGAGGACACGTTACAGGGAGATTACCGCGACCCGTTCCTTCCCCACCTACGAAGAGGCGGCTGAGTTCGTGGAGGAACAAGAATCAGGCAACCACCAGATCGGCAGCCCGAACCCCTTTGTCAGTCCCGTGCCTCTCGAAGAACTGGAGCACTTCGAATTGCGTCACTCCGAGGGTGACATGGGAGGGATTCCTGAAGTGCGGGCCTTCGAATACATCGAGTGAAGGCTCTATAGCCTGACAAGCGCGCAGTGCCCCCTGTCGCCATTGAACAGGACGAGCCTCCAGAGATAGACCAGGCGTATCGCCGCCACCAGTTCGTCACGGCCAATGCTCCTGGCTAGAAACCCCACCGCACCTGCCTTGATGGCTGGAGCCAGATACTTGGGATTGTCATTCAGGATGATCACAGCTACGTGCGGGCGAGCTTCTTTGATGCTGTGTGTAACTTCGATGACTTTCATGGTTGGGGCAACCACATCCAGAAGAACGATATCTGGCAGAAGTTTGTCTAGTCTGTCGAGAGCTCTTTGCCCGTCTCGGGCAACGCCAACCACCCTTATGCTTTCATCACCACTGAGCATCAGACGGAGACCCTCTCTCATGGCCTCATGGTCATCGACAAGCAGAACGCGGATGACTTCAGACTCATCACAAGTCGTACTATCCACCTGAGGCGCTCCGGTAGTCATGATGTAGCTCCCCCGAGAAGACTCTGCTATTGGAAGATGTGAATACATTCTTTCACTTGAGAGAGAACATGAGAAGCCCCAAATGGATAACATTACTGACCTAAGTAGCTCAAATCAGGTGCAACTGCTGTCCCGATCGGTCATGACCAGGAGAAGGCGGATACGCAGCGTTTGCAGTCGT
>JAFNFZ010000337.1:2001-3596 GCA_017885485.1 Chloroflexota bacterium | reverse complement strand
GCGTCTCCTTCTACTCTATTAGTCGTTCCAGTCCAGTTACATCCCTCACGCCAGGATTCGAGATCTGTGTTGGTGCCTCATTCTTGGGCAGAAACGCAGGATGGATTGCTGGATGTCGCGGCAGTCTGGTCGACAGTAGCTCAACGCGGGGAGGGGTCGGCGGTCTCGCGGGAGTGAGGCGTGTCGCCTCCGAGGAGAGGCATTCCCTCTAGGGGAGGTCTATCCTGTCCGTTATGTCCAGGAACTGATACGGATGATCAAAGTCCTCATAGGCATAGTTGACATCCCGCAAAAGCTCGAGGCTGGTGCCGAAGTAGAGATTGAAGACCAGTCTGAAGGAATTGACCGGAGTGATGGAAGGATACAGGGCGCTGCCGTCCACTCCCGGCAGGTAGTATGCGTTCAATATGCCCATCTTGTGTCTGAGTTCTGCGCCGGTGGCCTCTTTCCAATCGAAGCTGCGGTTCTCAGCTATGAGCCTGTCCGGGTATGGGCCCTCATCAGCCTGCAATATGATTATGGGATCGACTTCAGACTTCGACAGCAACTGGTCAATCAGCTTCTCCAGCATACTGTTGGCAGCCATGACCTGGTTGACATAATTGTCTCTGTTGCTCCTTTGGTGGGATTCCTCGGATGTTATGAAGCTGCCGTCGCTCTCAAAGACGTATGGCGGGTGTGTCACGAGCAGGTGGGCGAAGACAAAGGTCGGCTTGTCGTTTTCGGGTATCTCGGCCAGCTGGTCGAACTCGTAGACAGTCCTCTTCCATTGTCTCATGTAGTTGTCATCGACAATGCCCAGTTCTGCGCAGACACTGTAGGGCATGGTGGTGGACAGGATAGCCTCTGAGAACTCGTCAATCCGGGCACCATAGTTGATGTTGACGTCAGCCAGTTCACTCTCTCTGGTTTGTTCCCACCAGGAGCCGACATGTATGTACTGATACCCNNTCATTTGTTTCCTCGTCAGTGGAGTTGAGGTACTCCATGTTCAGAGATGATGTGAGGGAGAGGAGCGTTCTGACGTAGTTGGCGGTGCTGTCTTGTGCCACGTAGAACTCCTTGCTGGTCAAGTAGTCGACAAAGAGGCTGTTGTCATAGTCGTAGAACTCTGCCAGGCTGTTGGCGCTGGCGTATCTGTCCAGGATGATGTAGTAGATGTCCGGCAGGGATTCACCCCCGGCCGGGTTCAGTTGCGCCGTGACCTGATTCCCTGACTGATCCGGCTCAGCATCGAGTCTATTGACTTCATAGATTCCGGTTCTGACCGAGTAGCTTATCAGCAGGAAGACGAATATGGCATTCAGGATGATCGTCGGGTAACGCAGGGTGTTGCGTGTTCGCAGGATGAGATAGACGATGAAGGGAAAGAGAAGAGCCCAGACGAAGAACAGAAAGGTGCCACCGAAATAGGGGCTGGTGATGCCATACCAGGATGCCACGGTAAACACATGGCCAGTAGAGTACAGCAGTGCCAGGAAGATAGACACGATGATCCCGGCTTTGTTGGCATTCCCGCAGACTGACCAGGTTGACAGAAACATCAGCAGAGCCAGCCCCAGCGGCACCAGAACGGGCAAGACGAGCACTGATGG
>JAFNFZ010000337.1:0-1973 GCA_017885485.1 Chloroflexota bacterium | reverse complement strand
GCGTGCCATCCATGCAGCAGACAAGGTTACATAGGACATAACTTTTCAAGGTGTAGCCGAGAACCACTCGTAGATAGTAACACAGTCATCGCTCTGAGGTCAATATGTGGATGTTGACGCGCTCGTCACCACCGTCCGGTCGCACCATCTATCCCCCAGTATCCAGGCTCAGGTTGGGTGGTATAATAGCGGCGCTGGAGCAAATCAAGATGGACAAACCCATGCCCGATCTGGGGTTCATCGGCATGTCGGTTCTTTTCAAGATTCGCGACTTCATCCGTCCACGCAGGGAGGTCTTGAAGGAAGTGGGCATGAGACCTGGGTCTCATGTGCTGGACTACGCCTGCGGGCCCGGCGCTTATGTAGCGGCGACTGCGGACCTGGTGGGCCCGTCAGGAGGAATCTACGCATTGGACATCCATCCGCTGGCAATTCAGAGGGTGGCGCGTATCGCGACGAAGAAGGGACTGGCCAATGTGGAGACCATTATCTCGGCCTGCAGGACTGGATTGCCTAGCGGGAGCGTGGATGTAGTCCTGCTATATGACGTATTCCACCAATTGAGTGACCGAAACGCGGTGCTCGGGGAGATCCATCGAGTACTGAAACCGGCTGGGATTCTGTCCTTCAGTGACCACCATATGAAGCAGAACGACATAATGTCTGGAGTAACACATGGGCAGCTGTTTGCACTTATGTCGAAAGGCAGAAGGACGTACAGCTTCTCCAAGCATACCTAGCTGGTGGGACTTGCTGTAGTCCTGCGTCCGACCATTGGAATAGGGCGTTTCCGACAAGAGGATTGACGAATGTATGATTACGAAAAGCTGCGTGAGATTCTGGACAAGCACCTCGCCGGTGCGCCGCCTTCAAAGAGAATTGACCAGATCCTGAGGATTCTGTTCGCGCCAGAGGAAGCCAGGGTTGCTGTGGGAATGATGTTCGCTCCCACGCTGGTGGAAGAGATCGCTGCCAGGAGTGGCGTTCCCATGGAAGAAACCAGGGCACTGTGCGAGTCAATGGCCAACAAGGGTATCGTCTTCAGCCGTGAGAAGGGTGGAGTCATGGGCTACTCCCTCCTTCCCACCATCCCTGGTCTGTTCGAGTTCCCTTTCATGAAAGGCGGTGGTGAGCCAATGCACCAGGCACTGGCCAGGCTGTGGGAGGAGTATCACCGCGAAGCCTTGGGGAACTCGTTTGCCAGCAGTCCGACTTCCATCACCAGGGTAGTTCCAGTGGAAAGGGCCATCGACACCCGGGTCGAGGTGCTTCCCTTTGAGGTTATCTCGAAGATGCTCGACCTGAACGATACGTATGCACTCACCATGTGTGCTTGCCGCGTGAGCATCGCAGCCTGCAACGAGCCGAGGGATGTATGCCTGATCTTCGATGGAACCGCCCGCTTCCTGATCCAGAGAGGGTTTGCCAGGGAGGTCACCAAGAGGGAAGCGCTGGATGTGATGCGCCGCGCGGAAGAGGCTGGCCTTGTGCATACTACCAACAACAGCCAGGACCGTTTGAGCCTTATCTGCAACTGCTGCCCCTGCTGCTGCACCATCCTTCGCGGGCTGACCCAGCTTAGGAATCCAAATGCGTTCGCTGTCAGCAGGTGGCAATCGCAGGTTGACACGGACCTCTGTAATGGGTGTGGGGTGTGCGAGGAGGAGCGTTGCCCTGTGTCAGCCATAAAGGTCACAGACTCAGTGGCGGTAGTCGACCCGGGGCGATGCATCGGCTGTGGCCTTTGTGTGACCACGTGTGACGTCGAGGCGGTTCATCTGGTCGCTCGCCAGCATGCGCCTGATACCCCGCGGACGATTGTCGAGATGGGCTTGCCGATCATCGTTGAGCACATCGATAGTTCTGGTCAGTCAGAGATAATGCCGCTTCCCATCTAGTGGCATCAGCGCTACATGAGCTTGATGAAGTCCTCAGCTCTACCTTATTCTGCTGCTATCTTCAAGCCCATCTCG
>JAFNFZ010000336.1 GCA_017885485.1 Chloroflexota bacterium | reverse complement strand
TGGCTCTGATGGAACACCTTGATGAGCAGAAGATCACCCGCCGTGTTGGCGACGAACGGGTTCTGAGGTAGATGTTCTGCCACTCAGGCCGAAAAGGCCTCAGCCGAGGCCCTTCAGCTCCACGGCGGCCAGCTTGCTGTAGACAGGGCCGTTTAGAGTCAATTCGCTCTTCATCAACCCCAGGGCATGAACCTCGAATGATGGGCTGGACTCCAGCTCGACAGACTGGGCCCATTGCCCGAATCTGCGCCTGTCTTCAAGGGACGCCCTATCCCTCAACCTTCCTATGGTCAGATGAGGGCTGAAAGCCCGGGACTCGGGGGGGAAACCCAGCGGAGACAGAGCGACCTCCAACTCCTTCTGCAACGCCGCCAGCCTGGCTATTTCACCCCTGATGCCGACCCAGACTACCTGCGGCCGCTGCCATCCCGGGAAAGCGCCCGTTCCTCCGATTTGCAGGGAGAAGGGCGACAGCGGCTCAGTCCTTCGAGTCGCAGCTTCGACTATTTGGGGTATGGTATCAACGGGCACGCTGCCCAGAAACTTAAGGGTCAGGTGAACACTCTGTGGGTCAACCCATTTCACACAGGGATGCCGTCTTGCCTTCAACTTCTCCTCGAGAGCGGCAAGCTGGGCCCGTACCTCAGACGGGATCTCGATAGCGATGAAACTGCGGACTAGCTCCAACCCAGCAACCTCTGTGCGTTGCCCCCCATGATCATGGCCTTCGCCTCCTGAGACAGACCGGCGGATTCGATCTGGCTTGTCACCCGCCGGGGCGACATCAGCGGGTTGTCGCTGCCGAAGAGTATCCTGTCAGGGCCAACAATCTCGACGACATGCTTGAAGATTTCGGGCCTGTACAGGAAAGGTGTGGCGGCGGTATCAAAGAAGGTGTTAGCCAGGGCGGAAGCTACCTCCGGCATCAAGGCGTAGAAGGGCAATCCGCCACCCCAGTGGGCGCAGACAACGGTAAGCTCGGGGAACACCTGGATGAAACGGTACAGAGTGTCTGGCGTGATCATGCCCTTCCCTGGGTATTGATGCCCTGCCGGCTCTGAGGCATGGGTCAGGAAGATCAGGTTGTGTCTCCTGGCCACTTCGGCAACGGGACCCATCACCTCTTTGTCGGCCATATCGAAGCCCTGAGTGTCTGACCTCATTTCACCGATCCCCCTTGCCCCGCCGCGTACACAGCGCTCCAATTCGGCCAGTGCTGCCTCCCCAGCCTTCGGCTGTATGGCGCAGAAGGGAATCAGTCGCTTCGGATAGCGGGCTGCTGCTTCGAGAATATAGTCGTTGGTTCGAACACAGTCGCTGTGACTTGTCCAGCCTGCATTCAGTATCACCGACAAATCGACTCCAGCATCATCCATGCTGGAGACAAGCTCTTCAGCGGTGGCAATTCTGGCCTTGGGGGATGAAAACAGCTCAGTGAACAGTGCATCATCCTTCAGGTAGTCCTGGCGTCTGTCCTTCATTTCGGGTGGGAAGATGTGGGTATGGAAATCGATGATCATGGCTCAAAGCCCGCCCTTCTTGTATTCCTGCAGCATCTCCAGCCACCAGGAGTACAGCGCTGGATCATGCTCTACCCACTGCAGTTGCTCCTTGGTGGCCTTGCCTACAATCCGCCCCGGCACTCCAGCGACAAAGGAATTGTCGGGCACCTTCATCCCCTGGCCAACCACGGCCCCGGCAGCTATGATGCAACGGTCGCCAATCTCCGAGTCATGAAGAATGGTGGCATTCATACCGATCAGTACCTTACTTCCGATCCTGCGGGAGTTGATCACGGCACCATGTCCCAGTGTAACGCCGTCGCCTATGTCCAGCCCGGATGGAGCGCCATGCACTACCACATTATCCTCGATCATGACGTTGCTGCCGATCCGTATCGGCCCAAAATCACCCCTGACTACTGCCCCTGGGAAGGCGGCGCATCCTTCTCCAATCGCCACATCACCTATGATGTAGGCACCCTCACTGATGAAGGCTGATTCGGCTATTTTGGGAATCTTGTTGCCCAGGGATCGTATCATAAATGGCACCTCCGAAACACAGAAGGAATGATATGGGTGTTTGCCATCTGTGGTCAACCTTGATAAAGTTGATCCTCTCAAGATAAGCTTATGGTAGTTGAGGGAAACAGAGGGAGGAGAGCGACGTGAAGAGAGAACTGATGGACATCCTGGCCTGTCCAGTATGCAAGGGGGATTTGCAGCTTACGGTGGTAGAAGAGAATACCAAAGAGATAGTCACCGGCTCCTTGTACTGTGCCAAGTGCAAAGAGACCTACCCCATCGAGGATGCCATTCCCAACCTCCTCCCGCCGGACCTGAGGGATTAGCTGGGGTCAATCCCCTTCATCGGGTGAGTAGATCACGCTGCTGTGCGGAGATTCCCATACCTGGATGCTGTGTAGTGATACACCTGTTCCCCCGAGCATGACCTGAAGTTCTCTGAAAATCGTGGAGGCGATATTCTCTGAGGAGGGATTAATCCTGTCAAAGGGAGGCGTGTCATTGAGACAGACGTGGTCGAACCTGCCGGCCACCTGCCCCAGATGCTGCCTCAGCTTGGTGAAATCGTAGGCCATGCCGATATCGTCCATTCCCTTCGCTCTTACTCTGGCCACCACCCGAAAACGATGCCCGTGGATGTTCTCACACCTGCCCTGATAGCCCCTTAGATAGTGGGCGGCGTCGAACTCTTGCTCAACGGCAACCTCATACATTCTCGGTCTCCTTCCACTTGACGACCCCTTCTATCCTACCCAGTTCCCTCAGCATTTCCCTGACTGTCTTTCCGCTGACCGGATGGATCAGGTTGGAGGCGATCTCGGCCAGGGGAACGAGCACAAACGCGCGCTCTTCCAAGCGAGGGTGAGGTATGGTCAGCTTTGGGGATTTGATCACTCTATCACCGTAGAAAAGGATGTCTATGTCTATTGGACGCGGTGCGTTGGGAAAACTCGGCTTCCTCTCCAGAACAACTTCGATCTCTTTGAGTACTGCCAGCAGCTCGTCAGGGGAAAGAGCAGTAACGGCCTCGCAGGCAGCGTTGAGGAATCGAGGTTGGTGGGCATAGCCCACAGGGTCGGTTTCGTAGTAGGACGAGATTTTTTCTACGTGCACCGAATTCGACATTATGTCAATGGCCCTCGATATATTCTGCTGTCTGTCGCCCAGGTTCGACCCCAGCCCCAAATATATTATGACAAAGTCCCCCACTAACCTTTCGATTGGTGCTTCCCTCTGATGATGGCGTCGCTCATCTGGCATACCCTGGCCATCTGCGCCACATCATGTACCCGGACGATATCAGCTCCCCCGGCGATGCTGATGGCCACAGTGGCCGCCGTGCCCTCGATTCGCTGATGGGGTGGCGTGTCGAGAACCAGCCCAACCATGGACTTGCGGGAGGTGCCTATCAGGATGGGCCTCTCCAGACATCTCAACTCACCCAGGCGGCGGACGATCTCCAGATTCTGCTCCAGCGTCTTGCCAAAGCCCACGCCGGGATCAACGAGGATGTTCTCCCAGGCCAGACCTCGTTCCAGAGCCAGCTTGATGCTCGCCCTCAGGGTGGAGAGAACCTCAGGGATGATATTCTGGCAGTCCCTGCCCCGTTGATTGCTCATCAGGATCAGCGGCACTCCGCATTCGGCGGCCAGCTCGGCCAGACGCGGATCCCTTTGCAGTCCCCAGATATCGTTTATCATGCTCGCCCCGGCCGAAAGCGCCCTCCGCGCCACCTCCGATTTGTAGGTATCAATACTCAGGGGCAGTGACACCTCACCTGTCAGGCGCTCGATGACCGGGATCACGCGTCGCAGCTCTTCGTCATCGGACACTGCGGCAGCGTTCGGTCGTGTCGACTCGCCTCCGATGTCCAGGAGGTCAGCGCCCTCGGCGGCAAAGCGCTTGCCCTGTGCAACTGCGGCCTCAATGTCGTGGCCGACGCCGTCCCCTGAGAAGGAATCCGGGGTAACGTTAACGATGCCCATGATGTAGGTCCGCTGACCCCACCTGAACTCCCTGTCCCCACAGCGGGTGGTGCCCAAGCCTGAAGTGGTCATTTGCCTGCTCTGGTGTGCGTCTCGGAGATGCGTGCGACTACACTGTTATACCATCCTGATGCAGAGGAGGCAATTGGCCGAACTTGACAGTGGAATAGCCGAATTGGAATAATTGAGATCGTCTGCAATTTGCAGCGGACACTGGGAAACGATTGCGTGGCTGCAACGGCCAGGCATCACTGAAATCACAGACTGACGAAAGGAGCGTTTGGGATGGCAAAGGAGACGCCAGGGAAGAAGGCGGCGAAACCCAGGGCTAAGGCGACCAGAAAAGCGCCGGTGAAGAAGGCAGCGGTACCGAAGAAGAAAGAGATGAATGACTACTCTGGCCCGTTCAACCCGAGCCTGACTTTCGACGATTTCTCCAAGGAATTCCTGCTGAAGCTGATGCACGTCTGGCAATATGGCTGGCTGCACATGACAGAGGCCTGGTACAACGCGGTCAAGCAGAGGTACGGAGTTGATACGGCCAACGAATGTGAAACGCAGGCCTGGGAGACCATAGGAGAGCGGGTAAACCCGAGGTTTGCCAAGGTGGCCAACATCGAGCTTAACACTGTGCTCGATTCTCTGAAGTGTCTCCAATTGCCTCTGGACAACACCACCGGTGGGCTGTTCCCTGCTGAGGCGAAGATCATCAATCCGAACCACGTTATCTGGACCATCCCCAGGTGTCGCTCGCTGGAGTTCTTCGAGGCCAGGGAGCCGGAGAGGATTCATCACGTCTGTCATATAAACGAGAAGAAGATCATTGAGAGATATCTGGTCAATCGCAAGATAAAGGTAACGCCGCTCAAGCTGCCACCGCGCAAGAGTCCGGATGAGATAGCCTGCCAGTGGGAATTCACGCTTGAGTAGCAGGGGAAGGGGATTCTTGGAAAAGGAGTTGTGTTGATGGCAAACCAGATAGGCAAGAGGTACTCCTGCAGCAAGTGTGGCTCGGAGTTCATCGTCACACGTGGAGGGCAAGGTACCGTTCATTGCTGCGGACAGCCTATGGAGATGAAGAAGTAGAGGAGGTCGCGAACCGAAATGGCCAATACGCTGGGCAAGAGATATCGCTGCGAAGTATGTAATACGGAAGTCCTCTGCACCAAGCAGGGCGCTGGTGCCATAGTCTGCTGCGGCAAGGAAATGACAGAGCAGCAACCCCGACCACTACCTTCTTCAGACTAGGAACAGGTCACGGCGTAGTATGCTTTGACCTTGATCCAGATGTCTGCTTTCAGCGCAGAAGGCTGCACGGGTGCAGCCTTTTCTGTTATGGGCAACTCCGAACGATGGCTCTTTGCGGCCATGACTAACGTCTGACGCCCTTCTTGAATCTGGTACAATTGCTGCCAACTGAGAAATCGGGTCATCACCCGCGACAAAGTGGATCTGCCAGGCGAGGAGGTGTAATCCTTGACCAACCTCATCATAGTCAGACATGGCCGGACTGCATGGAATGAGGGCGAAGGGGAGAGGCTCAGGGGAAGGGCAGATCTGGACCTGAATGAGATCGGGTTACGGCAAGCTGCGGCAGCGGCGACCAGAGTAGCCAAGTGGGGAGCAACTGCCGTCTATTCCAGCCCCCTGAAAAGGGCTATGACGACTGCAGAGATCCTGGCAAAGCCACGGGGGCTGCGGGTCCAGCCTCTTGAAGGACTCATCGACATAGACTACGGGAAATGGCAGGGGCTGAGCCTGAAGGAAGCTGAGGCAGATGATCCTGAACTCTACGGACTCTGGCTGGAGAGCCCGCACCTGGTCACCTTCCCCGGTGGTGAGGGCCTGGAGCAGGTGAGGGAAAGGGTGACCGGCGCGCTGGAAACCGTGGTGCCGTGTCATCCGGACAAGGCTATCGTGCTGGTCTCACACAAGGTAGTCTGCAAAGTCCTGCTGTGCAGCCTTCTCGGTCTGGACAACTCCCATTTCTGGCAGATACAGCAAGGGGTCTGCGCCATCAACCGTGTTGAGATGGAGAAGGGCTCGCCAGTGACGCTATTGGTCAACGACACCTGTCACCTCAAGGAGTTGGGTGAGAATAGATGATGTTCTCGGCCTCCTGAGGAAGGAGTACGGACCGCGACGCTGGAAGCCGAGGGGAGACCCGATGTCCACGCTGGTGGCGACTGTCCTCTCTCAGAATACCTCGGACGCCAATTCAGAACGGGCCTTTGACTCCCTCATGGTTGCCTTTGGCAGTTGGGAGGCTGTGGCTGAGGCTCACCCTGAAGAGATCGCCTGTTCCATAAGGAAAGGCGGTCTGGCAGAGATCAAGGCAGGGCGAATAAGGAGCATTCTGCAAGAGATCAGGGAGGAGCGCGGCGGCTTCAACCTGGATTTCCTGAGCGGACTCAGCCTGGCGGAGGCCAAGGCATGGCTGAGGAAGCTGCCTGGAGTGGGGCCGAAGACTGCAGCGTGTGTACTCCTCTTCTCTCTGGGGAGACCGGCTCTGCCTGTCGATACCCATGTGTTTCGAGTTGCCCTGGAATCAGATCCTCCAGGATTTCATGAGCCCGCTCTGCCGAGACTCTGGAGTGAAACAGGCCCAGTCTCCGGGCAACTCGAAACACATGGGTATCGACAGGCAGAGCCGG
>JAFNFZ010000335.1 GCA_017885485.1 Chloroflexota bacterium | reverse complement strand
GGGATTGGCCATGTTCGCTGGGCGACCCACGGCGAGGTCACCTCTGTGAATGCCCACCCTCATTTCGACTGCAAGCGAGAGATCGCCGTAGTCCACAATGGGATCATAGAGAACTACCAGGAGCTCCGCACCCGACTTGAGCACAATCACCTTTTTGTCTCGCAGACTGACACAGAAGTCATCCCTCATCTCATTGAGGAGTATATGGATGCTGGCGCATCTCTCGAGGATGCTGTCCTGAAGGCAACTAAGCAGCTCAAGGGTTCATATGCCCTTCTGGCTGTCTCGCTTAAGGAACCACAAAAGGTAGTGGCCAGCCGCAAGGATAGCCCTCTGGTGGTCGGGAAAGGCGACGGGAAGAATTTTGTCTCCAGCGACGTACTTGCTTTCCTGGAGCATACAAATCGGGTGGCCTACGTGGAGGATGGAGAAACGGTGATCCTGACAAGAGACATCGTCTTCCTTGATGGTGAGGGGGGGCGTGTTCAGAAGGGGTTCAAGGAAGTTGACTGGAAGTGTGACGAAGCTACCAGGCAGGGCTATGAGTTCTTCATGATGAAGGAGATCATGGAAGAGCCCCGGGCGATACGCTGCGCTGCGATTCAGGACAAGAGACTGCTCCTTGAGATGGCCATAGGCATCTTGAGGGCGAAGCAGGTGGTTCTGACCGCCTGCGGCACGTCTCGATATGCGGCCCTTGTCGGAAGATACCTTTTTTCGAGGCTCGGGGGCAAGTTCTGCGATGTGATCATGGCTTCTGAGTTCCAGTATTTCTCTGACTCAATTGACAGGAACACGTTGGTGATAGCCATCTCACAGAGCGGTGAGACGGCCGATGTTATTGAAGGAGTGAAAAGAGCGCGGGCCAATGGTGCCACCATCTACTCGCTGGTCAATACCGTGGGTTCCACGCTGGCCAGGATGAGTGAACGGGTTCTCTATCTGAATTGCGGGCCTGAGATAGGGGTGGCCGCCACGAAGACGTTCATGAGCCAGTTGACTATTCTGTATCTACTGGCATTTACCATGGCCAACCAGATGGACGAGGGCTTGGCCAAGATCCTGGATATCTGTCCTAAGATTGAGAGATGCTTCAGCAAGAATAGCAAGAAGATATGGGGGCTGGCACAGCGTACGAAGGCCAGCAATGATTTCTACTACATAGCTAGAGGCATCAATTTCGCCATAGCTGCTGAAGGCGCCCTCAAGATGAAGGAGATCTCGTATGTTCATGCTGAAGGCATGCCCGCAGGAGAATTGAAGCATGGTACACTCGCTTTGATTGAAAAGGGCACGCCGGTGGTAGTCATCTGTCCCAAGGACTACACTTTTGACGAAACCATTGCCAATGCGCATGAAACAAAGGCACGGGGAGCGTTTGTCATCGGAGTCTCTGAGGCGACAAACCCCATTTTCGATGACTGGATCGAGATCCCAAGCGTAGAAGAGATTTTCCAGCCAATGGTGACCGTGGTACCCCTTCAGCTGTTGGCTTACTACTCTGCGGTAGCCCGGGATAGAGATCCAGACAAGCCACGGAATCTGGCCAAGTCTGTTACCGTCAAATAGACCTACACATTCGTGCCACTTTGGAATCACTGTGAACCGTATCAGGATGAAGCCGAAAGTCATAGTAGCGATAGCGGCAGTTGTGCTTTTTGCCGTTGCGAGCATTTGCGGCTGTTCCAGCGGCGGCAAAGACTTCACAGGCATCATGGCGAAGGTACCTGGGGGAAGTGTCGACTTCGGCTACTGGGCTATCGGTCAGCTCAGTGTGGATGCGGACCTGGCAGAGATATACGCCGAGTTCAGAACCAGTCCTCAAGCTCAGCAGTTAATGGATGTCGGGGTAGCGCTCTTTATCGTGGAACACGCGGCTAGAGCCTCCGATCCGGATGGAGTGGTGACGGTTGTCGGGGGCAATCTCAACCGCAAGGACATTGAGAGACAACTGAGCGAGAACGGCTACAGGGAAACCAGATACAGGGAAACGGGCATCTGGACTTCACAGGAAGGAGATCTGGTTGACTCACTGGCAATACAGAAAGATACCGTATTCATGGGAAGCAGTGATGGGCTCAGGTCTTGTATTGATGTCACCGCCCAGGAGCAAGCATACTCCCTGTATGACCACCAGTATGTCAAGCTGCTGGTGGATAGGTTGCCCCAGGGACTGATAGTCAATGTGCACAAGGCTGACTCGGCTTCCGTGGAAGCATATGCCGACCTGATCGCTTCAGGGGAATCGTACAAAAAGGAGCGACAGGATAGGCTGAAAATGACTGCCATCTACATGTTCCAGGATAGCGATGCCGCTGGCAATGCCATATCAGAAATCGAGCATCGTCTGGAAACCACGGGGTTCACAGACGTTAAGTCGAAACAGGAAGTTAACTTCATCCACGTCACAGCCTTAATATCCATCACCGATTTCGTGTATAACCTGGCCTTCTGGGACTAGTCAACCACGAGGCCGTGCAGCAACTGTCAGTTCGCTGGGCTGCTGACTCTGAGGCTGTCCTTCCACCAGCGTCGAATTCTCCAAGGCATCTTCTTTTTATCGAGAGTGCCGGCGAAGCCAATTCCCTTGCATCCAGCGCCTGAGCGTTTCGGATTGCTTTACGATGGTTTTGGCTGTGTTTCATTGACTTGATGTGTACTATAATATGTCGTGGTTTGTGACAAGTGTTCGGCTCTACTACTATCCGATATGTGACGGAGGAGACACGAATTGCCTGATGAAGACCTGCGGCTGAAGATGTTCATGCCGCTCTTTGAACTGAGCAATGTCCTGATGTCTGAGGTGAACCTGGAGAGACTCCTTTCCCTGGTTGTCGAGATAGTCAGTCGTGAGA
>JAFNFZ010000334.1 GCA_017885485.1 Chloroflexota bacterium | reverse complement strand
CTGCCGCTTTGCAGAGGGATATGCAGATGGGGGCAGAGGCGCTCATCAGACCACAACCTGATGAGCTCATGGGTCAGATCCTGAGGTTGCAGAGATGAGAGGCGCAAGCGAACGACGCCTGTCCCATTCAGAATATGTTGAACGAGTCCTGCCAACCCCTGGAACCCCCGGCCGTTCCAGGCATACCGCCCGATATTGGTGCCGGTGAGGACAATCTCTTTGTACCCTGCTGCCAAGCTTGTTCTGACATCTTCAAGAATCCCGTCCAAAGGCAGGCTGTGCTCCATGCCTCGAACATGAGGCACCACACAGAAGGAGCAGAACTGGCTGCATCCCTCTTGAATCTTGATCTGAGAACGGGTGCGGTTCTGCCATCTGCTGTGGGAGGCTGTAATGCCTCCAGTCGCCGGCCCCAGGATACGCTCAACCAGATCCGCAAGATGGCCTTTCTGGCTGTTGTTGAGGATCACGTCAGCGACGCCCAGGCGCTCAAGCTCCTCAGGAGCTCTCTGGGCATAGCAGCCTATGGCGAACACCCGTGCCTGCGGATTCTGGCGACGGACAGATCTCAACAGTTGGCGCGATTTGCGGTCGGCAATGTGGGTAACGGTGCAGGTATTGAGAACGTATGTGTCGGCTTCACCAACTGATTTGGTGAGCTGGTGCCCTTTGCGGACGAGTTGATGCGCAAGAGCATCCATCTCCGCCTGATTCAGCTTGCAGCCCAAAGCCTCGAGAGCGACCTTACTCATGTCTTGATTCAATTCTATTTCATGGTCGATTTCTTGTCACGTCAGGTACCCGCAATGGTCTGAGCCTACGGCACGTATCTCTTCCTGTTGATGTGAGTGGAGTGACCCAGACAGCGTGCCACGTATTGCGGGTTCAACTGGGGCATGGGATCTGGTTCTGAAGGGCAGACGGCGGCAGGAAGATGCCTAGCCTTTTCGCTCATGGCGGGGATCGGCCTTGGATTTCCTGCCTTGGGCATGGTCAGCTCTGTAATCCGGGGCGCTGATGTAGTACACGGTGCTGAGGCGTACATCTGCCAGGCGCGAACTGACTCTTCTCTCACTTTCGTCCAGCTCATCCAGTGAACAACACATGGTGACAACCATGGGCAGACGGGCGTTATATCGGTAGTTGATGAGTTGATACAGCTTCTCCTGAGCCCACGGTGTACTGCTATGCTCTCCGTAGTCGTCCAGAATAAGGAGAGGGGCACTCTTCACTCTCTCAAAGAGCTCGTCATAGGTAGCCTTGCTTTCGGGACCGAAGCTAGATCTGAGGTGATCCAGGAATTCGGAAACGACGACGAAGGACACTGGATAGCCCTTTCTCAGGCGGTGGTTGGCAATGGAAGCAGCCAAATGGGTCTTGCCGCAGCCATTCTCTCCCTGGAGTATCAGCCAGCCCTCGGGAGACTCGCTGAATCTGCGGGCCAGTTGAAAAGCATGCTCCAGATTCTTACGTTGCTCCAGAGGGAGATTCACCCTTTTGCAGTCGAAGCTGTCGAAGGTCATGCTCTTGAGNNTCCATCTCATCCAGAGATACACCTGCAGCCACAGTTATCACCGTGGGCAGCCTGCCAGCAAAGCGATGGTTGATGATTTGAGACAGCTTCTCTGCCGCCCAAGGTGTACTAGTTTGAGTGCCCAGGTCATCCAGCACCAGGAGACGTGCGCTCTCTACTTCTTTGAAAAGCTCGTCATAAGAAGTGTCATTGCTGAGGTCTAGGGTGGAACGCAAACGGTCGAGGAGGTCCGGGATGCTAAAGAAGAGGGACGGATGGCCCTGTTGGAGGCGCTGGTTGGCAATAGCTACGGCCAAATGAGTCTTGCCACAACCACTTGGCCCCATGAAAACCAACCAGCCCTGAGGGTTCGAGGCGAAAGACACGGCGGCCCGGTAAGCACGGAGGAATCTCTCCTGATTGGATGGGTCGTCGTTTTTGCCTTCCAGTATCAGATTGTCGAATGTGAGATGGGTCAATGATCCCAGGTTGCTGTAGGACTGCAGCTTCTGCAGGCGGTTGTCCTCCAGCGCCTTGGAGGCACACTGGCAGGGCACAAGCTGGCTGTAATCCGGTTGCCCCGAAGGCATTCGCGGATGGATAAATCCGGCCCCCTGGCACTGTGGACAGGATGGGATCTCATCCTGTGACTCAGTGTCTGACCAGGTGGCCGTACTTCCCGCCGAGGTAGCGTTCAGGGCCTCTCTTCTTTTTAGAATCTCTCCCAGACTCTCCACTTCCTTTACCTCTGCCTTCGACTGACCAGCGCTCNNATCCAGGCGGCAGGATAGAGGCTCTCTGCTTCTTTCAGCTCCTCAACGATCATGGGGGTCAGCAAACCTATGTTCTGCTCGTAGAGGGTGAATATGTTTGGAGTCCCCTGTGTTCCGTATGGCTGTGACTGCGCCTGTGGCGGTGTCGAAGGCTCACGGCTCTGCATTTCGGACACAGCCTTCCTGGTAGACTCGCTGTTGACGAAGTAGACGTCCTGGCTCTGGCCCCCGGTTTCCAGTACGGTGTGCAGCAGTACGCCGCGGCTTACAGCCGAGTCCAGGGCATCTCGCAAAATCTCAGGGGCTTCAGCGGTCCCGTCCAGTCCGTCCATCAATGTCTTGTCGCCAGCAAGCTCGTCATAAGTGATGAACTTCGGAGTGTCTTCTTTCTGATACAGCCTCCAGAAGATGTGAAGGACCACCTTAAGTTCAGTCAGGCTGTGTATCTCCGGGAGCAACCTGCTGAAGAAAAGCTCGGGAAGGGGAGTCAGCCTGGACCTAGCTGGAAAACCTGGGAAGGGCTGGCTGGGCAATCTTATCCTCCACCTGGCAACTCTCGAACTTGGTGATGCTCTTACGAAACCTCAAATCCCTGTTCCCCCCGGGCCCGTTGCGATGCTTGGCAACCATGATGGTGGCAATCCCTTCAGGGTAGGGTTTGTCAGGGTTGTGCTTCTCCCATTCATCTCTCTTGAAGTACATGTCGTCCCGATATATGAACATGACCACATCGGCATCCTGCTCGATACTGCCACTGTCCCTGAGATCGGAGAGCTGGGGGATGTGGGGGGTGCGCAGCTCGACCGCTCTGCTCAGCTGGGATACCGCGATCAGGGGAGTGTTCAGCTCGCGTGCCAGTGCTTTCAGGGCCCGTGAGATTTCACTGATCTCCTGAACCTTGTTTTCTGCCCTGCTGTCTCCTCGAATCAGCTGCAGGTAATCCACGATAACAAGATCGATACCTCGGTCATAGTGCAGACGACGCGCTTTGCTGCGCATTTCCACTACCCTGATAGCAGGCGAGTCGTCAATGTAGATCGGGGCACTGGATAGCCTGCCGGTGGCATCCATGACCCTTCTCTCCTGGGCCGGTGTGTATCGTCTGAGCTTGACGCTCATGGAATCCACCGCAGCCTCACTGGAGAGGAGGCGCTGCACCAGTTGCTCCTTGGACATCTCCAAGCTGAAGAAGGCTACCTGAGCGCCCTGTTCGAGGGCTGCATTCCTGGCGATGCTCAGTGCCAGACTTGACTTCCCCATACTCGGCCTGGCGGCCAGCACTACCATATCCGAACGCTG
>JAFNFZ010000333.1 GCA_017885485.1 Chloroflexota bacterium | reverse complement strand
GTCCACATTTTGGCCTCTTATTTACTGAGACGAAATTCTCGGCTCAGAAGTTCCCTGTCTGCAAGAGGTAGTTGCGCAATTGAGCCCGCCCCCTGCTGATGCGCGACCTGACTGTTCCGAGGGAGCACTTCATGACCCTGGCGATCTCCTCATAACTCAACCCCTGGATATCGCAGAGGATGACTGCGAGCCGCTGCTCCGATGGGAGACTGGCCAGTGCTTCCTGGATCTGGGCCCCCGTCTCCCGTCGCAACGTATAGTCCTCAGGTGATTCGCTGGAAGGTGGCGCCTGTGGCTCAAAAGGCAGTGACTCCAGGGGGATTGAGGGATGGCGCTTGCGTTTACGCAGTTGGTCGAGACAGGCGTTGGCGGTGATGCGCAGCAGCCAGGCTCTGAAGTTGCCACCCCTGAACCCCCTGATGTTCTTCCAAGCAGAGAAGAGGGCGTCCTGAGTAGCATCCTCAGCGGCACTGGAATCACCCAGCATGCGCAAAGCCAGGTTGTACGCCATTCTCTGATAGCGCTCAACGAGTTCGTTGAAACTGTCGAGGTCGCCCTTCTTACTGCTTTCTATGAGGTCCGAATCATCTATTCTCATCTGTTGGCATTGGCGGCGGTGAATGGACTATAATGTACGTTTACGTATGTCCAACGGGTTGCAGAAGCCAAGAAGAATCAAGGCCAGTATAGGCCAGGTCGTATTGGCCGTTATCATAATACTGGTTGTCTTTGCCGCGGTGCAATTCACCATGCAGACCTTCAGGGTGGAAGGTAAGAGCATGCTGCCGAGCTTTAGCGACGGGGAATACATCGTGGTGAACAAGCTGACCTACCGCTTCAGCTCTCCCCAAAGGGGGGACGTGGTGGTATTCCACAATCCGCAGATGCCGGAGCGTCTCTACATCAAGAGAATCGTGGGTTTGCCTGGTGACACGGTGGAGATCAGGGGCGGTGACATTTACATAAACGGGAGCCTGCTGGAAGAAACCCCGGATTTTGCCGCGATCCTCTATGAGAACTACTCGGTGACGGTTCCTGAGGATAGGTATTTCGTGATCGGAGACAACCGTGTGGCCACCAGCGGTTCCCACACCTTTGGCCTGGTACCACGCCGGAACATTATAGGCAAGACATGGATCTCCTACTGGCCACCGCGGGACTGGGGGCTGTCGCCCAGCTACGCCGCGGCGGCGCAATAGTTGCTGGAGAACCGGTGGAAGGCGAAGCAGAGACAATACTGAGGGAAGCCGGTGCCTTTAGCGAGGGGCATTTCCAGCTCACCTCCGGACTCCACTCACCCATATACTGGGAGAAGTTTCGGGTGCTGGAGCAACCCCGCCATACGGAACGAATGTGTCGGATGATTGCCGACCACTTTCGGAGCTATGATTGCCAGTTGGTGGTTGGACCTACGACTGGGGGCGTCATCGTATCGTATGAAGTGGCCAGACAGCTTGGCGTGCGGAGCATTTTTGCCGAAAGAGAGGGCACTGGCCGGGTGTTCCGCCGGGGATTTGGGATTGTTTCCGGGGAACGGGTGCTGGTGGTTGACGATGTACTGACCACTGGAGGCTCTGTCCGTGACGTGCTGGCCGAGGTGGAGCGAAGAGGCGGGCGCCCGATGGGGCTGGGGGTACTGATTGACCGAAGCCAGGGGAACCTTGATTTCGGAGTGCCCCTATTCAGTTGTCTGCGGACTCGCGTTCCCACATACAAGCCGGAGGAATGCCCGTTATGCAGGGAAGGCAAGCCTTTGGTGAAGCCGGGCAGTGGGGAAAGCCAGCCCGGCTAGTCCGCCTTGTTTAGTGTGGTCAGGAACTCAGCGTTGGTGCGGGTCTTTGACACGCGATCGATGACCAGTTGAGTGCCCTCTGTCGAATTGGACGAATCGGCTGAGATCATACTGACCATCCGCCTGAGCAGCCACATATGCTTCAGAGTCTGATCGTCCACAAGTAGTTCCTCGCGCCTGGTGCCGCTGCGGACTATATCGATGGCTGGGAAGATGCGCCGCTCTGCCAGCCGTCGTTCCAGGTGCAACTCCCAATTGCCGGTGCCCTTGAACTCCTCGTANNCCATGTTGCCGGTACCCTTGAATTCTTCGTAGATCACGTCGTCCATACGGCTGCCGGTGTCGACAAGGCAGGTAGCCAGGATGGTGAGGCTGCCGCCCTCTTCGATATTGCGGGCCGCGCCGAAGAAGTGCTTGGGATTATACAGGGCCACCGGATCGATACCACCGGAGAGGGTCCTTCCGCTGGAGGGGGCGCCGAGGTTGTAGGCCCTGGTGAGCCGGGTGATGCCGTCGAGGAGGATGACCACATCCTTTCCGGCCTCAACCAGACGCTTGGCCCTTTCCAGGGCCAGTTCGGCGACGTGGGTCTGGTTCTCCACCAATTCATCGAAGGTAGCGCTGACTACCTCGCCCCTGACTGAGCGCTTCATATCGGTGACCTCTTCAGGTCGCTCCCCGATAAGACAGACCATGTTGTGTACGTCCTCGTGGTTCACGGAGATGGCATTGGCGATCTGCTTGAGGAGGATTGTCTTACCTGCTTTGGGAGGGGAGACTATCAGCCCGCGCTGACCTCTGCCGACAGGAGCGATGAGATTGATCAGCCGACAGGCAAGATTCTCGGGGGTGGTCTCCAGATTGAACATCCTGTTGGGGAAGATGGGCGTCAGGGAGTCAAATGACGGGCGGCTCTTGGCCATATCGGGGTCCTGATCGTTGACCAGTTCCACCCTGAGCAGACTCTGATACCTCTCACCTTCCTTTGGAGGCCTGGCCTGCCCCATCACGGAGTCGCCGGTGCGGAGTCCGAAGCGCCGGATCTGGGATGATGAGACGTAGATATCATTCGTTCCGGGCAGCAGGTGTTCATCGCGAAGGAAGCCGTACCCTTCAGAGGTGATCTCCAGTATGCCAAAGGCGAAGATGTTGCCTTCCTTAGCGGTGTGATTCTGGAGCAGCGAGATGATAAGCTCGTGCTTCTTGAGATTGCTGTAACCTGATATGCCCTGTTCTTTGGCCATATCCATCAGGTCCTCTCTCTTCTTGGTGTCGAGTTCGGCAAAATTCATAAATCCTCCCCTCAGCCTTTGCCCGTAGTCTTCTTCGAGTCTTCCAGGAAGCGGGCAATACCCACAGTAGTTAAAGGATGGTTGACCATCTGCATTAGAACGCTATAAGGGACGGTGGCTATATGCGCCCCCACTTCGGCTGCGGTGACACAGTGCATGGGGTGGCGAATGCTGGCGGCAATCACCTGTGTCGGCAGTCTGTAGCGGTCAAAGCACTGCACAATCTGGGCCACCAGTTCCATGCCATCCTGACCCACGTCGTCCAGTCTGCCAACGAATGGGCTGACGTAGGTTGCCCCTGCCAGGGCCCCCAGCAGGGCCTGATTGAGAGAGAAGCAGAGGGTCAGGTTTACCTTGATGTTCTCTTTCGACAAGACGGATATTGCCTCCAGTCCCGCGGCGCAGACAGGTATCTTGACGTTGACATGCGGCGACCAGGTGGCTATGGACCTGGCCTCCTCAATCATGGCTTCTGGTTCAACGCTGAGCACCTCGACCGAGACCGGCCCTTTGACCAGCGAGCAGATCTCCTGGACGGCTGACTTATAGTCGCCGGGCCAGCCGGCCTTTGAGACCAGACTGGGATTGGTGGTGACTCCGCTTATGACGCCCAGCTTAACGGCATCGCGGATCTGCTTGATATCGGCTGTGTCCAGGAAAAGCCTCATTGGTCTAGCTCTGTTCCTCGGGATGCAGGGGCAGAGGGTGCTGTGCTCCCTCTCGCAAGGTCTGACTCACTGCTTTCATGAAATCATAGAAAAGAGGATGAGGCCGATTTGGCCGTGACTTGAATTCGGGATGAAACTGGGTAGCCAGCATCCAGGGGTGATCCCTGAGTTCAACTATCTCGACCAGCCTGCCGTCGGCGGAAAGACCGCTGGCAATCAGACCAGCCTTATCCAGAGTATAGCGGAATTCATTATTAAACTCAAATCGGTGACGGTGTCGCTCGTAGGCCACAGGCTCACCGTAGGCAGTGGCAGCACGGCTGCCGTCAATGAGGTGACAGGGGTAGGCACCCAATCTCATGGTCCCCCCCTTGTTGTCCATGCCTCTCTGTTCAGGCAGGAGATCTATTACGGGATAGGGAGTCTCCGGATAGAACTCGGTGGAATTGGCTTCGTCCGACTTGAAGACATGGCGGGCAAACTCCACCACCATGACCTGCATCCCCAGGCACAATCCCAGGTACGGCACCCTGTGCTCCCGAGCGTAGGTTGCGGCTCTGATCATACCCTCGATGCCTCTGTAGCCAAATCCGCCGGGCACCAGGATTCCCTGAGCGGAGCCGAAGAGCCTGTCCAGATTCTCTCCTTCTCTCTCAAGGTCCTCAGACTGAACCCATTGAATATCCACGTCCCGGTCCAGGTAGGTGGCGGCATGCCGCAGTGCTTCACGCACTGAAATATAGGCGTCCCGAAGCTCCACGTACTTGCCCACCAGGGCGATGCGCAGCGGTGGCTTGGGAGCCTTCATCCTGTCCACCAGCAGTCGCCATTCGGTGAGGTCCTCCTGACCATCGGCCAGCCCCAGCATCTCCATCATCAGGTTGCCGAGGCCGGCTTCTTCGAGGATAAGAGGGACTTCATAGATTGTGGGTACAGTCATTAAAGGAATGACTGCCCTCCGGTCCACACTGCAGAACAGTGCCAACTTGTCCTTGATTCCCTCGGAGACAGGATAGTCACTGCGACAGACTATTATGTCGGGCTGGATGCCGATGCGGCGCAGTTCATTGACGCTGTGTTGAGTGGGTTTGGTCTTCAGCTCGCCGGTAGATGAGATATGGGGCAGCAGGGTGACATGGATGTACAGCACGTTGTCGCGTCCCACGTCATTACGCATCTGTCGTATGGCTTCCAGGAAGGGAAGCCCTTCAATGTCGCCCACTGTTCCGCCGACTTCCACGATGACCAGGGAAGCCCCGCTCTTCTCTCCCACCTCCTTGATCCGCCTCTTTGTCTCGTTGGTGACGTGGGGTACTATCTGTATCGTGCCCCCGAGGAAGTCGCCTCTTCTCTCCTTGGCGATCACGGCGCTGTAGATCTGCCCGGTGGTGACGCTGGAGCCCGTGGTGAGCTCGATGTCTATGAAGCGCTCATAGTGGCCCAGATCGAGGTCGGTTTCGGCGCCGTCTTGGGTAACGAAGACCTCGCCGTGCTGGTATGGGGACATGGTCCCCGGATCGACATTGAGGTAGGGGTCCAGTTTCTGGACGGTGACGGCGATATTGCGACTCTTGAGTATTCTGCCGACGGAAGCGGCAGTGATCCCTTTCCCTACGGAACTGACCACGCCACCGGTAATGAAGATATACTTCGCGGCAGAACTCCTACAGATGAAGATTGACTGTAAACCGTGGGGGAAAACCGAGCCCACGAACAGTATATCACCATTGTTAGGGCTGTCAATAAGAGAATGGGCTTCATTAGCTACTCTGCGGCCTTGATGATGGGGTATGGTATTCAAGCGTGATCTGCCAGTGGCAGTGGGGAGCCGATGCTGCCACGGACGGACTCACAGCCAACTTCTCCATGCCTTTCGCTGTTATATAATCTAGGGG
>JAFNFZ010000332.1 GCA_017885485.1 Chloroflexota bacterium | reverse complement strand
GATCCGGAGCCTTCTGGACAGGGGGGTAACTAAAGCCACCGATATCATGGTCGGCGATGTCAGCGGGGCACGGCGTTCCTATCTCCATCAAGAATACGGGGTGGCTGCCGTCTCCAGCAACCGTTCTGCCACGAAGAAGGCTGATGCTATTGTTCTGGCGGTCAAACCGGTCTCGATGCCTGGGGTAATGGCAGAACTGAAGAGCTTCCTCAAGCCCGAACAGACGGTCATTTCCATAGCCGCCGGGATAACCCTGGCCAAGCTCTGCCACGGTCTGAACCGCAACTCGGTCATCCGCGCCATGCCCAACATGCCGGCCCAGATCGGGGAAGGGATGACCGTATGGACCGCCGCCAGTGAGGCAACAGAGGAGGACAAACAGAGAGCCCGCTCGGTGCTGGGCGCTCTGGGCAAACAGGTATTTGTCTCGGACGAGAAGTATATTGATATGGCCACTGCGGTGAGCGGAAGCGGGCCAGCTTACATCTTCCTCATCATCGAGTCATTCATCGATGCTGCAGTGCGTATCGGCCTCCCCCGTGAAATGGCCCAGGAGCTGGTGCTGGCGACAGTCTCAGGATCAACCCACCTGGCCCAGAAGTCAGGCAAGCACCCCGCTGAACAGCGAAATCTGGTCACTTCGCCAGGAGGAACGACAGCCGAGGGATTGCACCAACTGGAGGAGGGTAGACTGCGGGCACTCCTGGCTCGGGCTATCATCGCCGGTTACGAAAAGGCAAAGGCTCTCAGAGGAGAATAGGATATGGACACCTTCGTCGGGGTCGTTTTCATTTTATGCTACATACTTATGTGGGCCATCGTGATCCGAGCCCTCCTATCCTGGTTTCAGATCAGCCCTGACAACCCCATAATAGTCATACTCAACTACATCACCGAACCCATCCTCGCCCCTCTGCGCCGCATAGTGCCCAAAATCGACATGTATGACATTACACCCATGGTGGCCATCGTCATTCTCGTGCTCATCACCTGGCTGTTGGTTCATTTCGCCACTTAGACTTGACCTCCTGGTTTATTATGTTATGAGTAACATAATCAAGGCCTGGCACCTAGCCTGGCTCTTGCGAGGTGAAGAATGACCTGGGTAGATGGAGTCATCATCGTCGTGGCGTTGATCGGAGCTTTTGCCGGATTCAGACAGGGGCTCAGGATGGCCGTCTTCGGTTTTCTGGGACTGATTGCCGGGGTAGCCTTCGCCGGCTGGGCTGCCGGTCCACTGGCAGATAAGATTTCCTCCAGTGGTGCGGATTGGGCCTATGTCCTCGCCTTCATTATTGTCCTGATCATTATTATGGTGATATTCCACCTGGTGGGCATCATAATAAAGCAATTCATCAAATTGATCATGCTGGGCTGGCTCGATTCGCTCGGGGGGGCATTCATCGGCCTGTTTGGCGGAGCCCTGCGGGCTGCCGCTGTCATGATAGTTGTCGGTAAGTGGGCGGCCGGCGTTGGCTCATCCGGAGTAGAAGATGCTATTGGCAATTCTGCTCTCGCCAGGTTACTGATAGATAGCTTCCGGCTCCTGCTCGTTCTCCTTCCCGATAAATTGAACGTGGTCAGAGGATTATTCACTTAGGCGGAAACCAGGAGAATACGAGAGGCCCATGACCCCAGAAGATAGAAGGGTTCAGCTAATGTTGGCCCTTCCCTCTCATGAGGCAGTTGGTAAACTGCACTAGTTGATATACCAAAGCAGGAAGGCAAGAGCCATCCTGCTTCAACTACAGATTTGACTAGGCAGCGGCCGGCGTCTTCCCCGGATTCTGCTTCTTCCACTTCTCCAGCAACTGCTCCTTGGTCTCTTTGTGGGCCGGATCAGGCACACAGCAATCCACCGGGCACTGCTCCACGCATTTGGCAGTGGAGTACCAGCCTACGCACTCTGTGCATTTTTCAGGGTCGATGACATAGATTGTATCCGCTTCCTTGATAGCGCCGTTCTTGCACTCTACCTCACAAGCACCACAGTTGATACATTCCTCCGTAATCTTGTAAGCCATTCAACCTCCTCCTTCTGTGTTTGTTCTACTTCTTTCTTCTAGTCGCCTTCTTCTGGGGGTTGAGCGACAGCTTCTTCAGCAAGGCTTTCGCGGAGCAATCAGGGACGAAAACGCTGACATCCCCACCTCCCTGAGCCGCCTCTTTCAGCAAGCTCGAGCTGATGAACTGGTAGTCTGCATTAGACATAAGGCAGATAGTGTCTATGACTGGTGCCATCTTGCGGTTCATCAGTGCCATGTCAAACTCCCGCTCAAAGTCGGATCCCATCCGCAGACCACGCACGATGAACTTCGCACCTATCCGTCTGGCGAATTCGATGGTGAGAGAGCTGTAAGCTTCAACACGGATGTTACGAAGGTGAGCCGTCGCTTCCTTCGTGAGCTTCACCCTCTCTTCAGTGGTGAACANNAGCAACATCCACATGTCCTTTGGTTACCGGGTCAAAGCTGCCAGGGTAAAGCGCTATTCTCAACTCTCACCCTCCTGTCGATAGAATGATAGGCTGGTATCGCCATAGCGTCGGCTCTTGGTCAGGTGAAACGGACCGTAGCTCTGCGGTAGTGGTTGACGCGTGGAGTGTTGTACCACCACGGTGGAGGTTTCTGCAACCAGGTGGGATTCAAACAGACTGCCCAGGACACTGTCCAGTGACGTGTCCGAATATGGTGGATCCAGGAAGATTACGTCATAGGCTTTGGCGATGATGGACAGGGCCCTGTTGACACTGCAGCAGTACACTGTCGCTTGCGATATCAACCCTGTTCTCTTTAGATTATCCTTGATTACGTCGCAGGACCTGGCATTGCGTTCCACGAAATCTACCCGGCTCGCGCCACGACTGAGGGCTTCAATGCCCAACGCGCCGCTGCCAGCATAGAGGTCAATGGCCTGCCAGTCTTCGCTGACCATCGACTGCAGGATGGAGAATATCGCCCCACGAACCAGTTCAGTCGTGGGACGAATGTGACTCTTTGGAGATCTGAGTCTCGCCCCCTTCGCGTGGCCAGCAATGACTCTCATGCTCAGCCTATCATTATAGCTGAATTCGCTTCTCCGTCAAAACAGCCATGGATATCTGCGGCCTGTCAGCTAAAAGCGCGGCGAGTGCCTTGCTGCAATGAAGCGCGAGGAATTGGCTATGCCAGTTCTGGAAGCGGAACCATACACGATATCATGCCTTCATGCTCTTGGCGATCAAATCCCCCATCTCCCTTGTCCCCGTCCTCGTCCCCCCTTCATCCATGATATCGTACGTGCGGTAGCCAGCCTCTAGAGCGCTGATCACGGCATTCTCAACCACCTGCGCTTCCTTCTCCAGACCCAGGGAGTAGCGCAACATCATGGCACAAGTGAGGATGGTGGCCACTGGATTGGCCACATTCTGGCCCGCCCTCTTGGGGGCGCTGCCATGAATGGGTTCGTAAAGCCCGAAGGCCATCACGCCCGCCTTCGGCACCGCTGCCAGGCTGGCTGAGGGTAGCATTCCCATGGAGCCGGCCAGCATAGACGCTTCGTCAGTCAGGATATCGCCAAATGTGTTCTCGGTTACAACAACGTCAAAGTAGGCCGGGCGCTGGATCAATCTCATAGCACAGGCATCCACCAGCATATGCTCCAATTCCACCTGCGGATACTCAGTGGCCACCTCTGTGGCCACCTGCCGCCACAACCTTGACGACTCCAGAACATTGGCTTTGTCCACCGATACCAGTTTCTTCCGTCGTCCCATAGCCAGCTCGAATCCCACCCTTAGAATTCGCTCGATCTCCTTCTCTGAGTAGAGCATGCTGTCCACAGCGTGTCTGCCTCTGGCAGTCTGCCAGCGCTTCTTGGGTTTGCCAAAATAAAGCCCGCCGGTGAGCTCGCGTACCACCAGCAGGTCCACCCCTCTGATCACCTCGGGTTTCAGAGTGGTGGAGTTGACCAGCATGGGAAAGACCTTCACGGGTCGCAGATTGGCAAACAGGCGCAGCCCCTTCCGCAACGCCAGAAGGCCATCCTCCGGACGGACTTTGGCCAAGGGGTCATCCCACTTCGGGCCACCCACTGCCCCGAGCAAAACTGCGTGGCATCGCTTGCACAGCTTGAGGGTATCATCAGTCAATGCCACTCCATGCTGGTCAATAGCCACACCGCCAACAGCGCCATAGTGAAGACGGAACTCATGACCGAATCTCTCTCCGGCAACCTCCAGAACCTTCACCGCCTCAGTTACCACCTCGGGGCCGACACCGTCGCCGGGAAGCACAGCTATGTTGAACTTCACGGAATTGCTCCCTTTGCTTTGAGCCTTGCTCTGGTATGCTCAATGAGCCCTCCCGCAGCGATAAGCTCCAACATGAATTCGGGGTATGGTTTGGCGCGAAAAGTCCTGCCTCTGGTGATGTTCTTGATCTGGCCAGTTCTGAGCTCTATCTCCAGA
>JAFNFZ010000331.1:2434-6285 GCA_017885485.1 Chloroflexota bacterium | reverse complement strand
TGGTCCGGGTGTTCAACGACAGAGGTCAGATAGTCATCCAGGCCAGGGTAACGGAGAGGATCATGCCCGGTGTGGTTGACGTCCCGCACGGTGCCTGGTATGCCCCGGACGCCAATCTGGTGGACAGAGGCGGCTGCGCCAACGTTCTCACCCCTGACAGGTACTCGCCGGGTGGCTCCTTCCCCTACAACACCGCCCTGGTGGAAGTGGCCCGGGCAACCTGACCCCGCGCCGTCTCATTCCATCCCCGCTTCACCCCATAACATCAGTTCTCGGGTACCAGTCTGATTGAGACGCACTTCATCAGAATGATGCCTGCTACCAGGGCTGCGCCGATGCCGAAAAGAATCCAGATCCAAAGTGCAGTCTCTTGCCCTTGGGTACTGGCAGGAGCAGCCATCACTGCCCACGTGCTCAGGTGAGTACTGGTGGCAGTCAATGTCATTTCTGCGGTGTTCACCACGGTCTCAAGGATCGTCCATTCGCCGGCAGTTTCTTCCCAATAGGCGAGGACCAGGTTCTCAGGGTTTCCGCCCGCCGCCTCCACGTCTGCCTCCGAGTATTTCGCCGTGATGATTGCGGGTTGAGACAACGTGGCAATCTCACCGCCGCTGTTGTCCAAAGCCAGTATTCCGAAGCAGGTGTCTCCCATTGCGAACCCCCCGGGCACGTCGGGAAGGCTGGAAGCGGTCGTAGTCTCTATCCTCACCATTGCCATGCTGGGCACGGCACCATCCGGGAACTCTGTGGTGACTTGCCTGTCTGCTGTCTCTGCGGTGGCCCCACTGGATGAGAGGATAGTAAGGCAGTTCCATCTGACCGCGGTATCAGCATCTCTGGTAGCGTCTGTGACTGCAAGGCTGACCGTATAAGTCCCGGGTTGTCTATAGCAGTGCGATGGTTGCCACTCAGTGCTGTCTACAACACCATCATTCTCAAAGTCCCAGGCACAGGTCAGCGGTAACACCCCTCCCGATGACATGTTGGTGAAGGAGACTACGATGAAGCCCTCAGAACTTCCTACGGAACTCACTAAGAAGTCGGCTTGCAGCTGGGTTGCAGTGGTGAAGGACGTTTCGGGCGTAGTACCATACCAGTTGTCATATACGTTCATGTTCCGATATGGCGTCAGGCCAAGATTCTCCAATCGTTGCTTGAAGCACATTGTTGATTGAGACTCAGGCCACAATGTCCAATTGTTGTAGACTTCGCAGGTAACGGACGGCACTCCACGAATAGCCACACTGGGTTGAGTGGCCGACTGGAACCTGTTGTGGTGGATCAATAGAGTACCGCTCGCTGGCACCGTCGGGTCTGGACCCTCATCAAATCCCCATGATGGATCGTCGTTCCCGCCATGCTGGTCATACAGGGCGTTGGTGCAGTGTGGTCCGAAGACGTTGAACCGGGATTCGATGTGGTTGACAGGAAAGCCTCTGCCACCGGCGATGAAGTGTCTGCCGTAGTCAAATGTATTGGCCTCGATTAGCCCGCTACTGCCCGCAGTGTCTACCCCATAGCCATATCCTTCACGCTGGTTATGGTGGAAATAGTTGTGGTGGACGTAGAACCGCCCCCTGTTATTGATCCCGTCTACACCGTCGTCATAGACTGCCACCCCTGCAAATGTCCAGTTGTAGATTTCGCAGTTCTCTACCACCAATCCTTGCTTACCAGAGGAGTAGATTCCTGTTATGGTGGGGTCAGCCCCCTTGGAACCTACCGTACCATCTGGCCCCTCAAGCCTGATGCCGCTGAAAGTCACGTAGTTGCCCACATTGAACAGATGTCTGTAGCGGGCCTCCATGGAGCTGGTGAAAATCCGCCCGCCGGTGGAATCGCCTGAGCCACGGTCAGACGCTATGGTGATACCCGAGGGTACATTGACATCATGCAATCCCGTCAGGTCTATGCTGGCCGCAGACGGTATGTGGATTACGTCGCCCGACGTGGCTGTGGCCAATGCTGCCAGGAACTCTGCTCTGGTTGCACAGGTGTAGTCACCACTGGCAATGATCCTGCTGTAACCGGTGCCTCCGCCAACAGGATTGCCAGTGGGATTCGTATCGGCCCCGAACCCAGGGACTACGCTCTCCTGGGCAGGCAAGGCCTTGACAGAGAGTACCGCTCCGGAGAGCAACAGGCTGATTAGGATGGCTGCGCAAACCCTCGGGAGACCACCCCTCAAAACTCCTCTTGCTTCCTTCATAATCGGGACGCCTATTTGAAGTATATCGCCCTGATCGGTCTTGCACAAACCTGCGGCAGGGGGCCAAAGATCGTCCGGTCATCTTCCAGCAAAGGCGGGAATGCAGGGGTAACCTGCGGACAGCCTGAGGTTCTACAGCGCTGACAACATAAACTCAGCGTGCCTGCAAGATGCGTTCTTCTTCCTTCATATGCGGTATCTCTTCAAAGTGATATTCCAGTCACATCTGTTGAAGAGTCTGATATGAAGACCAAGCCTGAGATGCCTGGCTCCCAGCTTCTCCTTGAACTTCCGCGCCGGAGTGTTGAAGACCTCCGTAATACTGTAGAAATTGGTGCGGCCGATTTGGTTCAGGTACCTGTACAGTTCGTACCGCAACAAGGGAGCCAGATTCCTCCCCCTGTAAGCCTTGAAGGTGACCGCGCTGCAAAGGTAAGCCTCGTCCTCTTTGAGAAAGAACCTGGCAAGCCGGCTATGGCATCGATGCACATTGCACCACATGCAGGCCGCCATTTCTCCCTTGATTTTCAATCCGAAGCACAGGCAACGTTCATCGAGCAGTGTCGCTTCATCTCCCATCACTTTGCTTTCAGGGTGGGTATAGACCTCTTCTATCTCTGCGGGTGACAGAAGACGGGCGGCAACTGGGCCTAACTCGGGGTCCACCCTTGGCTCGGTCTCATGTTTGAGAAACTCCTGCGTGACGTAGTAGGGCACTATTTCAATGCCCTTACACCCTAACACTCTGGATAGTGTCTGCAGGAGGAGATGATGTCTGCGCTTGTCTCTTAGCTGATCGATAATGCCCGACGGCTTCTCAACGTGACTCATATTCACAACTTCAGTAAGGCCCTGGCTTCTTTGGGACTTAGTGGTTCTCGGCCCATAGCCTTAGCGATGTAGACTATTCTCTCGATGAGGTCTCGATTGGTAGCCAGCCTGGTTCTCTCCGCGTCATACCAGATATTGTCTTCAAGACCGACTCGGACTCCTCCACCGGCTGCTATGGCAATGGAGTTCATCTTGAGCTGATAATCACCGACTGCCCCGACCGACCAGATGGACTCCTCTGGCAATTCGTTGATCATCAATCCCAAATGAAGCATATCGGCTTGGGCGCAGGCAATATTACCCAGAATCAGATTGAAGTAGTATGGTGGTTGCAGTAATCCTCTTTGAATCAGATACTTGGCATAGTTGATCATGCCAAGATCAAACACTTCGAGTTCCGGCTTGATTCCCCTTTCCAGCATCCGTCTCGCCAGATCCTGAATCATCCGGGGAGAATTGACGCTGGCCTGTTTGTTGAAGTTAAGTGAACTTAGAGTCAAACTGCCAAGATCAGGTTTCAGTTCTCCCTCGAGGTTGAGGCAATCCGAACGTTTGTCGAGTCTATTGAAGACCCTGCCCGACGTTGAAACGCACAGAATAAGGTCTTTCTGCTTTTTTCTGATCCCCCCAATGATCTCTCCATAAACCTCTTTATCGTGACTCGGTTTGCCGGATGCGGAGTCACGCGCATGGATATGAACCATACTGATTCCGAGATCGGCCACGTTTAGCACTTCGTTGACAATTTCATCTGGCAGGATGGGGACATGCGGAGTCATCTCTCTGGTAGGTATCAGCCCCGTTGGCGCAA
>JAFNFZ010000331.1:0-2412 GCA_017885485.1 Chloroflexota bacterium | reverse complement strand
CTGACGAGTCTCATTTTGCGGATGGAGGGTTGAGATGCTTTTCATGACATACTATGAGCTGGATGAGGGTATGCCTGAGAAACAACGAC
The DNA here is from genome assembly GCA_017885485.1 of Chloroflexota bacterium. Taxonomy (GTDB): domain Bacteria; phylum Chloroflexota; class Dehalococcoidia; order UBA2247; family RBG-13-53-26; genus RBG-13-53-26. The sequence continues at coordinate 2,323 of JAFNFZ010000331.1, read as the reverse complement.
TGAAAACTGCCGAGAAAGTCGTCTCCTCGGGGAAGTTCCCTCCCAAAGGTGTGAAGATTATCCGCTGGGACATCTCCCCGGATGGGTGGGGCATCGGCCTCTTTGAGGCGGAGACGGCAGAGGACGCCATGCGGACCGTCAACATATGGCGTACTGCAGCACCAGGCTTCTTCAGGTGCACTAAGACTGCACCCGCAATGCCGGTTCAGGAAGACATGTCAATCTCAGTCGGACTTGTAAGAGGGCTTGCTCAGAGGAAGCAGCTGAAACCGAAAGCCGGGTAGATCCCATTTGTCGTCGTACCCAGATGGTGGCAGACCTCGCATGGCTGGCTACTCTGGGCAGTATGTCTGACTCCAATCGGAAAGGAGATCGCAGCGATGCGAAACAAGACGGCNNGGAGAGATAGACCCCGTCAAGCTGAATCAGGCGCTTCTGTCTGCTCTGCACCGTCACCCCGCCCTCAGAACAATCCTAAGAAGAAGGCTTCTGAGGCATTTTCGCCAGATACAAGAAGAGTTCAACAAACAAATCCTGAATGTCAGCGATCTGAGCGCCATCCGGAATGCAGGTGATCCCGTCTCTGCGCAGATCGATGCCGAGTACGAGAGGTGTCTCTCAGAGTGGATAAACCGGCCCTTTGATTTGAAGAAGGAACTGCCTTTCCGGGTGCTTCTGCTGAAGGGAAACGAGGTGGAATCGTCGCTCATCTTCAGCTTCCATCATTATTCAGCTGATGCCCTGCGGGCTCTCCGGTTCGTGAAGGAAGTGATCAACTGGTACAACAGCGGAAGCCCCGGTGATGCTTCCCTACCGGAAGACACTCCCGCATGCCACAGACGGGATGAACTGCTGCAGTGGATCCAGAGTTCAAAAGCCAGGGTACGGTACTACTATCCAAAGATCATCTCCAGACTCTTTCATCGGTTTGTGATATCCCTTGCCTCTCCTCCGTCCAGAATATTCCACGATAGGTCAGAGTCATCAGGAGAAGTCGCCTTTCTGCACAGGTCTATGAGTCCCCCAGAGCTAGGTCAGATTGACGCCAAATCGAAATCGGTCAACGCTACGGTGAACGACCTCCTCCTGGCAGCCTGCTTCAGGACCATAGAGAAGTGGAATCACCTGCACGGGAAAGCCAGCAAGAAGATAAGCATCATGGTTCCCGTGGATGTGGGGCGCCAAGCCTCCCAGCACATCGTCTCCAACCAATTGTCCTATGTCTCACCAGCGACCATGCCGAAAGACAGGGAAGACCCTGTTGCACTACTGCGTAAGGTGAGCAGGAAATCTGCGCGTGTCATCAGGAATGGCAATGCCTTCTCCATGATCTACTTCACCTACTTCCTAGGTTGTCTCTCTTTTTCGATCATGAAGATTGTAGGATGGCTGTTCATAGCTACCAGGGTGTACATCGACACCTTTCTGCTCACGAACGCGGGGATCATCAGACTGGGAGAGAAAGGGGCTGCAGGACTGCCCAGAATCGGCACGGCCAGAATAGTCGATATCTCTGGCGTGACTCCGGTGGTGACTCCCTGGGGAATGGGCATGGTGACGGGTGTTTACAATGGGAATCTTAACATGGTCCTCACATATCGACCATCACGGTTCTCCCCAGAGAAGGCCAAGATGTTCTTCGATCTGTACCAGCAAGAGATAAGAGACTACGTGGTTGCACTGGAGTCTGACCTGCTCCCCTCACCCGGAAACTGATGCAGGTTGAATACCACACTCCGGACCGGCAAGTGGGCATTTGGGCAAGCCGAATCAGGAGTGCGCTCAATTGGGAAGCAAGCACACTAATCATCGACCAGGCAGAAGAATGTGGCGCCTCGTCACATGGCCTTTGCGCCCTGTTGCCCGAGGAGCACCGGCGCACCAAAGGCGTGGGCCGCTGGATTGGCTCAGATCTTCACTACAGGCGCTTTGCGCTCCACCGCCACCTCGATCTCGAAGAACTCCCGCTTCTTGAGGCCGAAGCACCTGGCCACGATGTTGGACGGAAAGACTTCCACGCGGTTGTTGTAGTCCCGCACATTGCCGTTGTAGAACCGCCGCGCCCTCTGAATGCGGTCTTCCGTGTTCACCAGTTCCTCCTGTAATTCCAGGAAGTTCTGGTTGGCCTTCAGATCGGGGTACTTCTCGACCACGGCCAGCAGCCGGCGCAGGCTGTCCACCAGCACATTCTCGTCCCGCGCCTGCGAGGCGGGTGAGCCCTGACTGGCCACAGCCGCAGTCCGGGCCTGAGTCACCCGCTCCATGACTTCCCTCTCGTGCGAGGCGTATCCCTTGACCGCGCTTACCAGGTTGGGGATCAGGT
>JAFNFZ010000330.1:3655-8983 GCA_017885485.1 Chloroflexota bacterium | reverse complement strand
AGGGAAGCCGCGCTTGATCTTTTACACCCACATCGATACCGTGCCGGCACAGGGATGGGAGGCATTCACGCCTCGGGTCGATCAAGACAGGGTCTATGGCCGGGGGGCAGCCGATATGAAGGGGGCTATCGCTGCCCTGCTGCTCGGCCTGTATATGGTCAAAGATCGAGAACTGAAGTACGATACATCGGTGATGGTCACCACAGACGAGGAGACCAGCCAGGCCAGCCAGATCCGCTACCTGGGGAAATCCCTGCAACCCCTCTCGGGAGCCTATTTCTTCAGCCTGGATTCGAGTTTCGGTTACATCAGCATAGCTGCTTTGGGTGTGGTGCAAATGGAGATCAGAGTGAAAGGGAAATCAGTCCATTCCGGGATGTCCCACCTGGGAGTGAACGCTGTGGAGAAGGCAAGCCCAGTGCTGAATGCCCTGCTGGAGCTGAAGAACAAGGTGACTCAGAGAAGGTCAGGGGTGCCCGTCAATCCGGGAACAGGGCTGACTGTGATGGAGCCGCGACTGAACATCAACGTGATCAGGGGCGGGTTGAAGGTCAACATTGTGCCTGACGAGTGCATCATCTCTGTAGACAGGCGGCTGATACCTGAAGAAGACACGAAAGAGGCGGAAAGTGAGTTGATCCAGACCCTTTCTTCGGTCAAAGGAGTGGAGTGGGAGATTGGCGATGTGGTCAGGATTCCGACGGTCCCTTCTTTGCAGGACCCTATCGTCGATGAACTGGTTGGAGTGGTCAGAGAAGTGACAGGCCAGGGGAACGCCTATGGAGAGATGGGCTCGGGGGACTTCGGCCCTGTCGTCAGGCTGGAATGGGGAGCGAAGCTCTTCGGGCTGGGCGTGATCCGTGCCGAATGCAACATCCACGGCAAGGACGAATTCGCCTATCGGAGTGATATCGAGGACCTGGCACAGATCATTTCGCGGTTTGCCGCTGGCGAATGAGTCCTCAGCAGGAAGCAAGGCACGCCGCCGACAGGGCGCCAACTCAGTGAAGATCAACGGGGCAGATCCAGCCCTCTGGTGGCAATGATGTTCCTCATCACCTCTGAGGTTCCGCCGGCGATGGTGTTGAGAAGGGTCTCTCTGACAAGGTACTCGAACTTCCCCTCCATGGGGGCCTTACCCGAGTCCTTCTGCAGCAGCCCCAGGAGTCCCATTATCTCCATTCCCGTGGCTGCCATTCTCTGTGACAGTTCGCTGCTGAAAAGCTTCGACGCCGCCGCTTCATAGTTGGCCACAGTCCGGTTGGTCTGCAGCCAAGCCAGCCGATAGACGAACAGTTTGGCTACCTCGATCTCCGTGGCTATCTGTGCCACCTGCTGCCTGACCAGGCCATCCTTCCTGAGAGAGGGAGTCTTGTTGACATAATGCACCAGTTCCTCAAAGGTCTTGGTCAGTCTCCCCACGGAAAGGACGCGCTCGAACTCGAGGGCGGTCACCGTATAGTAGAAACCTCTGTTCTTCTCACCCACGAGGTTGTCCTTTGGTACCATCACGTTGTCGTAGAACACTTCATTGGTGCGTGTACCGTCAATACCCCAGAGAGGGCGGAGCGTTATGCCGGGACTGCTGAGATCCACAATGAACAGTGAAATCCCCCGGTGCTTTGGCTCACTGACATCAGTTCGGGCGGCAATCCAGTGGTACTGGGCAAAGTGGCATCTGGTATTGAAGACCTTCTGCCCGTTGAAGATGAAATGATCGCCACGCTCTTCAGCTCGAAGTTGCAGACTAGCCAGGTCTGAACCGGCCTGTGGTTCGGTATACCCGAGGGCAAACTCAATCTCGCCACGGGCAATCCTGGGAAGATAGGCCTTCTTCTGTTCTGCTGAACCGTAGAGCATTATCGTGGGCCCAGCCACACCGGCACCTACTGTCAGGGCTTCATGAGGCAGGGCTTCAGCATAGTCAAGCTCTTCGTGAACTATGAAGCGGTAGACAGAAGGTAGTCCGAGTCCGCCGAATTCCTTCGGCCACGTGGGAGTCAACAGGCCCCTGGCACCCAGCTTGTGGACTAACTCCCAGATGTGAGGTCCCCACCCGATTCCCGAATCAGCCTCCTCCCTGACCTGCGGGGTCACCTCCTTCCGAAGGAACTCTCTTACTTCCTGGCGAAAGCCTTCCTCTTCGTTAGAGAAACGGAAATCCATTGATTCCCCCTGTCTAAGACTCCAAACCTAAGTATCGATTCTAATGAATTTGCTCAAGCAGCGTCAAATAGGAGTTCTGGAAGAGGTGAGGCCAGCCGGCCAAATCACAGCCACATTTGCATTGGTCTCGGCGATTCTTGCATACTTAGACCATGAGCAGAACCGGTGAGGGTGTCAGGCCTCAAGTGCCNNACTTCCACCATGGACGTGGCCAGGCAAATGGCGAAGGAGGGCATGAAGGAAGGAACAGTCATTGTCGCTGGTGAGCAGACTGAGGGGAGAGGGAGGCTGGGCCGCACATGGGTATCACCTGCTGGAGAAAGCATATCACTGTCAATAATCCTGCGCCCCACCTTGGCCCAAGTGACACAGCTCAACATGGTAGCCTCTCTGGCCACCCTCCGGAGCATCACAGCAGTGGCCGGGTTGAAGCCGCTGATAAAATGGCCGAACGACATCCTCATCAATGGCCGGAAGGTGAGCGGCATACTGATCGAGAATATCTTCGAAGGCGCCGATCTCAAGGCCGCTGTGGTCGGTATCGGGATCAACGTCAACTTCGATCCAGCCTCGTTTCCTGAGATCGCCGCCATAGCTACCAGTCTGTCGATCGAAGCAGGCAGGGTCATACCAGCGCAAGACCTGACAACACGGCTACTCAAGGAGTCCGATGAACTGTATCGAGAACTGCGGCAGACAGGAACCGTCTATAGTGCGTGGATTCCTTTCGTGGAGACAGTGGGCAGATGGGTGAGAGTCCGATCAGGAGACAACAGTGTGGAGGGTCGCGCGGACTCCATTGATGCCAACGGCAGCCTGATACTGAGGAGGTCAGACGGCAGCACACTGACACTGGATGCCGGCGAGGTCACTCTGCAGACCTGAAAGCCATGAGGGAGGTGGAAACCGTGGACGTTCTATCGGCGATACAAACCAGAAGAAGTGTCCGGCACTACAAAGCAGACCCGGTGAAGGATGCAGATCTGAGATTGGTGCTGGACGCAGCCCGTTGGGCACCATCGTGGGCCAACACGCAGTGCTGGAGATTCGTGGTGGTTCGAGACCCGGCCACAAAAGGGAAGCTGGCGGGGACGCTGAATCCGGGCAACCCCGCTACCGCCGCTCTCACTGAGGCACCCATAGTGATCGCAGCCTGCGCCGTTCTGGGCAAGGCAGGCTACAAGCGCGGCGAGGCCTGCACCGACAAAGGTGACTGGTTCATGTTTGACGTGGCTCTGGCTATGCAGAACCTGGCACTGGCGGCACATTCNNCTGCCTGCGGGCATGGTATTCGTAGAGATGACTCCGCTGGGCTATCCCAACGAAGAAGCAAAGGCGCCACCAAGAAAGGCCCTCGAGGAGATTGTGTTCCACGACAGGTGCAGCCAGGGCTGAAGTTGCTTCGAAGGAATGCCTACGAAGATCTAGCGGCGCCCTCTACAGCGCCGCTAGATCTTCAATCACTTGAGTCAACGGGGGCTTGGCTGCTCTACTTCTTCTCCTGCGCAGGCGGGGCGGGGGGAGCAGGATTGACGTAGTTGAGCAGCAGGAACTTGGGTACCAGTTCCTCCAGTTCATCAATCGTCCACTTCTCGCCCTTGCGGTGGTCCTTGTGTATCGTCTTGACCAGCGCCGGCTCCGAGTATATGCCTACCGTGCCACCAGCGGCTCTGAAGGACAGACCATTGATATTGGCCGCAGCGTCGGTGCAGAGATAGGCCACGATCGGAGCTATGAACTCCGGCCCGGGCATATTCAGCCGGTCTTCCAGCACCTGCTTGGTGATCTTCCCTTCTTCATACTGCCTCCTGAAGTTCTCTTTAACCGCATCGTTCAGGGTCATCCTGGTCGCCGCCATCGGCACCAGGCAGTTGCAGGTTATTCCCATTCTGCCGTTCTCCAGAGCTATGACCCGGGAAAGGCTGTTTATGGCACCCTTGGCCGCGCTGTAATTGGCCTGGCCCGGCGCGGCGCCTAGCCAAGCCGCCGAACTTGGGTTGATGATCCGGCCCCAATTCTGCTTCCTCATGTAAGGGAGGGCGTGACGGCAGGTATTGAATGTCCCCTTGAGGTGCACGTTGATCACTTCATCCCATTCCTGCTCCGACATATTGTGCAGCATGCGATCTCGAAGAACACCTTGCGAGTTGACCAGTATGTCGATCTTGCCGAAGGTATCCACGCAGGCCTTGATGAGTCTTTCCGCGGCGGCGAAATCTCCGGCGTTCTCGAAGTTGGCGATGGCGGTGCCGCCGGCCTTTGTGATGTCAGCAGCAGTCTCTTCCGCCGGTGGCAGCTGATGCCCCTCCTCAGGCTTCTTGGTAACGCCATTGACCACGACCTTGGCGCCCTCGGCAGCCAGCGCGAGCGCTATCTCCCGGCCGATGCCTCTGCCTCCGCCGGTAACTACAGCATTCTTGCCTTGCAGCTTTGTGCCCATGTCCCTGAATACCTCCTTAGAAATACTCCCGCATCACAGAAAGGGCATCGATCTGAGACATGACCTTACCATGTCGCCGACGACGCCCATTCACAAATCCCTCCGCAGTGACTAAACGTCAGGTGCGCCAGTGATGGTGATGCCGCAAACAAACTGCCCAGGGAAGCCACCCTGGTTGTGCGCCAGCCCAAACTTCACGTCCTTGAGTTGCCGCGATGGCTCCTGCACCTTCTTCTGGAACTGGTTATAGAACTCCATGACTTCGCGGCAGCCACTAGCACCGATCGGGTGTCCAAAGGACTTCAACCCACCGCTGATATTGATCGGTATCTCACCACCTTGCTCCCAGGCCCCGGATTCAACGTCGTCCTTGCCCTTACCGTAGGCGCAGACACCCATGGATTCCACTCCGATCAACTCGGCGATAGAGAAACAGTCGTGAACCTCACATAAGCTCAGTTCCTTGCGAGGGTTCGTGATCCCCGCCTGGGCGAAAGCCTGCTTGGCAGCCGCCTCGGTGGCGTCCCAATGAGTGAAGTCGTAACCAGTGTTCTCTTTGCCCCATCCCGGGCTGGCGGCGATGCCAAAACCCTTGATGGTGATGTAGTCATGCGGGTGATTGACTGCGAGCTTCTTCACATCCTCAGTGCGGCACATGATCGCCGCGCCCGCGCCATCGCAGACCCCGCAGCAATCAAAGAGCCCCAACGGCCAGGCAATTA
>JAFNFZ010000330.1:0-3628 GCA_017885485.1 Chloroflexota bacterium | reverse complement strand
CAGCGCCAAACTCGGCAGCATACATCGGATAGACCTGTCCCGGAGCGCCGGCGGTTGCCATACCGCCGAACCCAACGTCCTTCAGCTTTTCGAAGCCCAACGCCAGGACAAGGTCATACTGCTTGGACGCCAAACCGTAGGCAGCACCGCGGATGCACTCCGACCCGGAGGCGCAGCCATTCTCAACACGGGTGATGGGAATCTGCTGCAACTGCAGTGTCTGGGAAACGATCACTCCTGTGGTGGCCGTTTCGTTCTGATAGTATCCCGTCCAGCACGCATCGATTTGCTTCTTGTCTATGCCCGCGTCAGCAAACGCTTCGTTGCAGGCTTCGGTGATGAGATCGAAGATGCCACTGTCCCATCTCTCACCCCACTTGGATAACCCCATGCCGATTATCGCGACTTTGTCCCTAATACTCTCTGCCATCTCTTCTATCTCCTAACATCAAACATCTGGCAATCTAGCATCTTACGGGGCGAGTCTTCCACATGTAGTTGCGGAAGCCCGTCCCCTCCCTGTTGCCATCGAATATCAATCTGAACGTCAGTTCCATGGGCATACCTACTTCGATCTTGGCAGGATCCCGGTCCGTCAGCTGTGAGTAGTACCTCCCACCACCATCCAGATCGACCACGCCTCTGATCAAAGGCAGTACGATTTCATTGGCACGTTCGTCGATGCTGTAGGTAAAGAGCTTCCCGGTCTTGTCAGACAGCCGGATCGGCTCGAACTCATCCTGGACCATACAGTACATGCAGGCACGCTGCCTCGGATACTGAATGCCACCGCACTTCTTGCACTTCACCCCGTATGCCGAGTAGAAGGCTTTCCGCTCCCTCCAGACGAACGAGACCGCGGACCGTCGAAGAGGACGTACGCTGGGCGCCCATTCCATCATGTCACGCATCCGAAGGTACACGCCATAACTGTTCAGTGGAGCCTTCGAAGCCAGATGCCTTTTTATGCCACGTCTGTTGCGTACCTTGTCGATATGAGGCTGCACCTGCAGGATGTAGGCATCGGCCCCATCACCGTAGTTGGCGAACAGTATCTTGTCCCCTGGTTTGGCGTCTTCGAGCGCCTGAACCAATGTCATAGGAGCCAAGGCCGACCCAGTGTCACCCACCGCGTCAAATAGCGGCGTCACGATTTGAGTCTTGGGGTCCAGCCCGACCTTCCTGGCCACTTCGGCATGGCTCCGGGCGTCCGCACCATTGAAGACCGCCTTGGCGAAGTCCTTCGGGCCGACATCGTACTTCTTCATCAGCCCCTTGACGGCCTGCGGCAGTATCTTCTCCCACCCTTCATCTTTTATGAAACGGTCCTCCCACGTCCAGTGGTACTTGTCCTTGGCCTTGAGCCACGTATCGAGGAATTCGCTGGAGATTGTGTAGCTGCCCTCTACGCTGACGGCTACATCCGAATCCCCCAGGATGAAGGCCGCTGCACCATCACCGAACACCGGCTCCAGTTCCGAGTTGGGCGCCGGCAGGCGGGAGTCTGAAGCCACCACTGCCACTCTCTTGGCCGCCCCGGCCTTAAGGGCATTCACCCCGGCATTCATGGCGCTCGTGCCTGACCTGATGGAATTGCCGAAGTCCGTGCTCTCTATGTCGTCGCGAAGATCTACGGCCGCCTTCACTATGCTGGCCGACTGCTTTTCTCTGTAAGGCGCGCTGACCGAGGCGAAATAGATGGCATCGACCTTCTGCCGATCCATACCCGTAAGGGCGTCGACGACGGCCTCCACCGCCATAGTGATGCTGTCCTCGTCAACATTGGCGATGGCCCTCTCGCCTCGACCCGCTGACTTACCCCAGACCTGGCCGAGCACGTCTCGGCTCATTCTCAACATGGGAATGTAGGCACCATAAGAGACTATTCCTACCATCCTCGTGCTCCTTCTACACCTTCATTCATCCAGACTCCAGGCAATAGCCCCACGTGGACGCAACCCTGGGAAAGAGAGGTCTACTTTGGAATATCAATGGCTGGGTTTGCGGTCGGTATGGCCAGTTGGTGCGTCGGGTTTCATGCCTGGTTACCTCTATGATAGGATACTGCTCGGGTGTATGTCAATTTGAATGGATACGGGATGGGAAGGAGACTATCATGAAAAGCACGACCGCTTCACCAGCCAGGATCAGTCCCTTTGCCAAGCTGGTTGGTCTCAAATTCTCGAGGAGTGCAGACGGAATACCTCAGTGCATTCTAGAAATCGATAACAGAGTGCTCAATGTCAATGGTACTGTGCACGGAGGTGCCCTTCACACACTGATTGATGTGAGCATGGGCTGGTTCCTCTTCGACCAACTGCGCAAAGACGAGAGAATTGCCACCGTGGAGGTAAAGATCAACTACCTGGCGGCGGTATCGTCCGGAGTCCTTGTCGCCACAGCGAAGCTTATCCACCGTAGCAAGAGACTGGCGGTTCTCGAATCCCAAGTAGACTGCGGAGGCCAACTGATTGCCAAGGCCATGGGGACCTTCTACATATCCAGAACACGAAGAACGGCCAACTGACGCAGGGAAGAGGGCTCTTCATTGGTTCAGACGCCCCGTTTTGCTCTCGTGTGTCCATGAGAGAAGGGCTGAGAGCCCAGATTAGTATTTACGCAGGCACAGGTGCTACAATTTGTAGTTGCTGTGACTTGAACCACCAAGAACTCGGAGCTGTAACGACAGGACATCCCCTTGACACGACCCCCAGAAACGCATCGAAGCACAGGAAAACACACAGGCCATATTCACAGCCGGGCAACAGGGTCGGACTTGGAGTTCCTCTTTCACCCCCGATCGATTGCCATCGTGGGGACTCCCAGTGATCCAGTCATGAATCAGGGGGCTGGCGTTTTCTTGGATTCACTGATAGCGTTCGGATACCAAGGGGATATCTATCCGGTGAACCCCAAACTCAGCGAAATCAAAGGACTGAGAGCCTATCCCAATACCACGAGCCTGCCCCACAATCCAGACTACGTCATCTGCTGCCTGCCAGCCGCTCTGACTCCCCAACTCATGAGAGACTGTGCCACCAGGGGCGTGAAGGCCGTCTCCATCTACACCGCCGGTTTCAGCGAAGCGGGTGAACAGGGTGGGGAATTGGAGCAGGAATTGGTCAACCTTGCACGCCAAGGTGGGATACGGCTTATCGGTCCAAATTGCATGGGCCTGTATTGTCCCAGCACACGGTTGTCCTACAGTTCTCTGCTCAGCAGAGAAGCTGGCAGTGTTGGCCTTCTCTGCCAGAGTGGGGGCATCTCTCTGGCTCTAACCATAATGGCCAATTTCATGGGTATTCACTTCAGCAAAGTAATCAGCTATGGGAATGCTGCTGACCTAAACGAAGCTGACTTCCTTGAATACTTGGCGCAGGATAACGAAACCAGAGTAATTGGTGCTTACATCGAAGGTATGAAAGACGGGCCAAGGTTCCTCAGGACGTTGCCCCTCCTGACCAAGGTAAAGCCGGTAGCGGTGCTGAAGGGTGGCCGTACCAAGGCAGGCGCCAAGGCTGTCGCCTCGCATACGGGTTCTCTCGCCGGTGATGAGCAAATGTGGGCAGGCCTATGCAAGCAGGCAGGAGCCGTACAGGTCTGCAGTTCGGAGGAAATGGTCGATTTC
>JAFNFZ010000329.1 GCA_017885485.1 Chloroflexota bacterium | reverse complement strand
CCGGTCCAATGATCTCCTCACTCCTCTGCACAATCTCACCGTTCTCAGGGCGCAGCAACTCAGGGGAGATCGGTGTTCCCAGAATGTCCCGCAACACCTTCTGCGCCGGAGAACCAGCCATTTCTTCCTCGGCAACCCACCGCACCAGGAAACGGACGAGCGTTTTGGGCACGGACACGCTGACATGGTAGTGCGACATGTGGTCTCCCGCAAACGTGCACCATCCCAGGGCCACTTCAGTGAGGTCGCCGGTGCCCAGCACAACGCCATCGAGTTCATTGGCTTTGTTGAAGAGGAACTCGGTACGATATCGCGCCTGCACGTTTTCAAAGACCACGTCTCCCTGACCATTGTGTTTGAGGTCTCTCAGATGTGACATGCAGGTCTTCGTGATGTCGGCCCTGTCGAAACTCACTCCCAGCGCCCGGCACAGCTTGGTGGCATTGTCTTTCGTCCTTCGAGTAGTGCCGAAACCCGGGAGGGTGTAGGCGTGAACATTGCTCCGCGGCAGGCCGAGAGAGTCCGCAGTCTTGACAGCCACCAGGAGGGTCAGCGCCGAGTCAACCCCCCCGGAGACCCCCAGAACCATATGGCTTCTGTCCGCTCCTGACAACTTCTTGGTCATGCCGGCGACCTGCATGGAGAAGATATCCCGGCACCTTTCTCCCCTTCGAGTGGGGTCGGCTGGCACAAAAGGATGGGGGTCGATCTCTCGCCGCAGTTGGCCCGCAGTGAGGTCATCAACCTCCGCTTTCACGACCTTGAAGCTCCTTGACTGCCGGGTAACATCATGGAAACTGGTCATCACTCGTCGGTCATGGTCGAGACGATCAAGGTCGACGTCCGAGATGACAAGCTGGAGATCTGACGAGAAACGGTTCGACTCCTGGAGGATGACCCCGTTCTCGGCAATGAGGGCATGCCCGCCATAGACAACGTCATTGGACGATTCCCCGATGCCGGATGATGCATAGCAGTAGGCCGCAATGCACCTGCCAGATTCAGAGGACACCATCACCCTGCGCCAGTCTGACTTGGTAAGCACCTCGTTGCTCGCCGAGAGGTTGAGGAGAACCGTTGCACCGGCCATCGCCTGGTGTTCGTGAGGCGCCAGCGGCACCCACAGGTCTTCGCATATCTCTACCCCAACTACAGCCGAAGGGATTCCTTGTAGTCCAAATAGAAGGTCTGTGCCGAAGGGAACCCTCTGCCCTGCCAACTCAATGCCATCCGAAATAGCGTCTCTGCTCGGTGAGAACCACCGGTCTTCGTAGAACTCTCTGTGGGAAGGCAGAAGAGTCTTTGGTATCACCCCCAGAATCCGTCCGGAGTTCAACACAACGGCACAGCTGAACACCCTCTGATCAACACACAACGGCATCCCGACAACCACTAGCCTGCCATTCCCGGCGCTTTCTTCCAGGATATCGCCCAATCCCTTTTCCGCTCTGGTGAGCAGCGCCGCGTGATGGACCAGATCGCCGATGGTGTAGCCGGTCAGGGCCATCTCAGGCAGGGTCAGCACCTGCACACCCTCGTCTTTGGCCTTCCTCAGGACTTCGATGATGGCCCTTACATTGAAATCAACGTCCGCAACGCGCAGCGCGGGCACCGCTGCCCCAACACGCAGGAATCCCAGGTCTCGGCTCAATTGCACATCGCTCATCTGACGGCCCTCCTGCCATCCCATCATGTCATCGCCTGGGCACTATTGACCACACCAAATGTGCAGCTCACTGTCATTCCACCAGCCAACACCCACATCCTGTCTGACTATTGTAGCACAAGGATCTATCCTGCCCTCACCCCAGGGCGTTTTCGCTCATCGGCTGCAAGCATCTGCCACTACCAACGTCCGGCTACTACATACCAGAATGCTCGTCCCGTGGCAATTGCCCTGCCGAGAGCCAGGAATGCTCTGGTAAAACTGCGGTTGTGACAATGGTCAGGGATTTAGAGACACGGGTGTGACGGGGCTGTGATATACATGTCCTGGCTAGCACAACATGGCCCTGTCTGAGAAATACGGCAAGGTGAAGGTTCCCGGCGTCAGAGAAGACGAGCCGATGTTTATCATCCGGGCGCAGGACAAACTAGGAGAACCTGCCATCCAGATGTACAGGCTGCTGGCAGAGGCTCACGGGTGCCCTGTGGGCAGGGAACTGGAGAAGGTGATCGGCGATTTCCGTCGCTGGTCCGGCGAAAGGAAGTTGCCCGACTAGCCGTCATCAGGGATTGGCTGTGGATCAAAGCGTTTCAACCAGCCTACATACGGAGACTTGCTTCCGCATTTATCGGCGGCGCGTCGTCAGGATCGATGATGACATCAATCAACACCGGCCCCCTCTGCGAAAGAGCAGCATCCAAAACCGGTCCTATCTTCTCGGGTGCATCCAGCCTGTAGCCCGAGGCCCCAAAACACCGGGCGAGGTCAGCGAAGTTCGGATTGCCATGCTCCGTCCCTAGGACACGGCCTCCAAACTGGATCCTCTGCCTCCAGTTCAGCACCCTGTACTCGAAGTCATTCAGAATCACCACCTTGATATCAAGCTGTTCCCGCACTGCGGTTTCCAGGTCTTGCATCGTCATCATAAAGTCTCCGTCTCCCAGTACCGCAAGCACCAAGCGCTCAGGATATACCATGCTGGCCGCCATCGCTGCCGCCAGCCCGAATCCCATCGACGCGAAGTTCAGGCTGGACAGAAAGGTGAGGGGATGGTTGCAGGGCACAAAGGCTGTCACATAGGGCCGGTGCATTCCCACCCCGACGCTGACTATCGTATCGTCCGGCAGTCTGGCCGCGAGTTCCTTCATGACACGCCCAGGGCAGGGGAATCGCCCTTCGCGACTCACGCACGACCAGAGAATGAGACCCCACAATTCCCTCGCTTTGGCCAGTGTCTCGTCCCATGAAGCATAGGCTGCCTCTCTGCGACTGCCCATTTCGTCAACAAGCCTTTGCAGAAAATCTGCCACATCACATACAACAAGTCTGCTTTCGTGGAACTGTCGCCGGCTGCAGCCTGGCGATATATTCACCACCATCACGTTCTTGGCTGCAAAAGGGCTGCTGTATTCATACGTAGTCACATCGCTGATGCCGGCACCGAGACACAGCAGAGTATCGCAGCTCTCCAGGGCCTTATCT